>NZ_JBFAZH010000070.1:0-13652 GCF_040681735.1 Actinoplanes sp. NPDC051633
CGATCGGCTTCTAGACGTCGGCGACTGGCTCCGGCCGCATAGAGTGAGGCCTATGTCTGTCTCGATGTCTCGTCGTGCCCTGCTCGGCGCCGGCGCCGCCGGTGGCGCCGCGACTTTCCTCGCGGGCCCGGCCGTCGCGTCGGCGGCCACCAAGCCGCGGGCCGTGCGTGCGCTGGAGGACAAGATCCAGGCCGGCATGGCCGCGTACGGCATCCCCGGCGTGGCGTACGGCCTGCGGTACCGGGGAGCCGCGTACACCGGTGGCTTCGGCATCACCAACGTCGACGATCCCGAGCCGGTGGACGCCGACACCGTCTTCCGGGTCGGCTCGACCAGCAAGACCTTCGTCGGCACGGCCGTGATGCGGCTGGTCGAGCGCGGCCGGCTGGACCTGCACCGCACGGTCCGCAGCTATCTGCCGGACTTCCGCACCTCCGACCCGGCCGCCTCCGCCCGGGTCACCGTGCGGGAGGCGCTCAACCACAGCGCCGGCTGGCTCGGCGACTTCTTCCTCGACACCGGCGAGGGCGACGACGCGCTCGCCCGGTATGTGGCCGCCATGGCCGAGCTGCCGCAGCTGACGCCGCCCGGGACCGTGATGGCGTACAACAACGCCGCCCTCGGGCTCGCCGGCCGGCTGATCGAGAAGGTCACCGGGCGCACGTTCGAGAGCGCCGTGCGGGCGCTGGTGCTCGACCCGCTGCGCCTGCGGCACAGTGCCTACACCCTGTCCGAACTGCCCGGAGTGGCGGTCGCGACGTCGCATGTGCCGGGACCGTCCGGTGAGCCGATCGCGTACCCGCCGGCTTTTCACGTCTGGCGCAGCCTCAACCCGGCCGGCGGCCTGATCTCCAGCGCCCGCGACCAGCTGCGCTGGGCGGACTTCCACCTCGGCCGAGGCCGGCCGCTGCTCTCCCGCGAGTCGCTGCGGCGGATGCAGTCGCGGCCCGGGCCGGGCGGCACGCTCTTCGTGGAGACCGACGGGTTCGGCGTCACGTGGATGCTGCGGCCCACCGCCGAGGGGCTGAAGGTCGTGCAGCACGGCGGTGACTGGGCCGGTCAGCACTCCGGCTTCCTGATGGTTCCGGCCCGCGACTTCGCGCTCACCGTGCTGACGAACTCCGAATCCGGGCCGGCGCTGCTCGCCGAGCTGTTCACCGACGACTGGGCGCTGAGCCGGCTCGCCGGGGTGCACAACCTGCCGGCCAGGCCCCGCTCGCTGTCCGACGCCGAGCTGGCGCCGTACACGGGCACCTACCACAGCGAGCAGATCAGCCCCGACGGCTCGACCGCGGCCCTCGACGTCGAGCTGGTCGCCGACGCGGGCCAGCTGATCCTCCGCGTGCAGGGCGTGGACGCGGGCCGATTCGCGTTCTACCGCAGGGATTACGTGCTCGCGCTGAACCCGGACGGCACGTCCGCCTACCTGCGCGCCAACTTCCTGCGCGGCGCGGGCGGTGCCGTCGACTGGCTGCGATACGGCGGCCGGCTCTTCCGCCACGGCGCGACCACCCGGGCCGGCCGGGGCACGTCGATGCGCGTGCCGCTGCGACCCAACACTCTGCCCATGCCGTAACGGGGGAGCTCGATACCGGTGCCGTGATTCAGCGTCGGCTCAGAGGGAGGCGGCCAGCTTGCGGAGCTGGTCGGCGGCTCCGGAGCTGAGCGGGTCGCCGTGGCCGGGCAGGATCGTCTTGACGTCCAGCGCGGCCAGCCTCTTGATCGAGGCCGCGGCCTGGGCCGCGTCGGCGGTGTACTGCGGATCCGAGCCGGCCAGGCCGTCGGTCGTGCGTAGCGCGTCGCCCGCCACCAGCGTCCCGGTGGACGGGTCGAACACCGAGACGTGCCCGGCGGTATGCCCGGGCGTGCCGATGATCTGCAGGCCGAACACTTCGTCGCCGTCCTTGACCGGCTTGAGCGCGGTCTCGGAGGTGATGCCGGAGACGTCGGCCTCGCCGGCGTACCAGGTTGCCTTGACCTGTGGCTGCACCCCGCCCAGGCCGCCCGCGTGGTCGCCGTGCTTGTGCGTCAGGATGACGTGCTTGACGGCCGCCCAGCCGGAGCCGGCCGCCTTGAGCCCGTCGCCGATCGCGGCGGCCGAGCCGGCGGTGCCCAGGTCGACGATCGCCACCTCGCCACCCCGCACGAGCAGGTAGGCGGAGACGAACGACAGGTTGACGCGCCGCCAGTCGCCGCCACCGCCACCGCCGGCTGGGGAGGGCGGCGGAGCCGTGGACGGTGCCTGAGGTGAGTCAGCGGAGGAACACCCCGAGAAGACCGCCACCCCGAGCACACCGGACCCGGCGCTGAACAGCAACTGACGTCGCGTGAGCATCCTCCATGCCTATCACGCGACCCCTTGAATCCTGCGGCTTTCGCAACATAGCATCGAAGGACATCACTTTGAAACGTTTAAACCTCCGCAGTCCACCTAGGAGGAACGACGATGCACCCTGCCCTCAACCTGGTCACCGCCGTCTCGATGTCCCTCACCCCGGTCCCGGCCGCCGCCGGCGATCAAACCCTCGGCGGGGCCCACTGGCTGTGGTACCCCGAGGGGAACCCGGCCGTGAGTGCCCCCGCCGCCACCCGCTTCCTGCGCCGCGCCTTCACCGTCCCGGCCAGCTCCGGCAACGACGCCCGGCTCGTCGTCTCCGGCGACGACGCCGTCGACGTCTGGCTCAACGGCACCCATCTCGCTCGCAGCGAGCCGCGCCGGGCGTCCTCGGTGGACCTGGCCGCCGCTCTGGTGGCCGGGCCCAACACCCTCGTCCTCGCCGCCCGCAACGAGGCCGGACCGGCCGGCGTCGTCGGCCGCATCCACGTCCCCGGCACCACCGACATCGTCACCGACGCCTCCTGGCAGGCCGCCCAGGAGGTGAACGAGAGCCTCGACGGCGCCTGGACCGCGGCCCGCGACCTCGGCGCCTACGGCATCGCGCCGTGGCGGCACACCATCGCCGCCGCCACCGCCCGCGCTCCGATCGCGGTCACCGGGCTGACCACCGAGCGCCGCACCGACCCGATCGGCATCGACGCCTCCCGTCCCCGCTTCGGCTGGCGCCTCACCGCGGGCGCGCAGGGCGCCTACCAGATCCAGGTCGGCACCCGGGCGGGCTCGGGGAACGTCTGGAACAGCGGACGGGTGGCGAGCAACCAGTCCGCCGGCGTCGTCTACGGTGGACCGGCCCTGCGGGCGAACCGCACCTACCACTGGCGGGTCCGCGTCTGGGACACCCAGGGGCAACCGGGCCAGTGGAGCTCCGGTGCCCGCTTCGACACCGGCCTCACCGACGGCTGGACGGCCGATTTCATCGGCGCGCCGGCGAGGGCGTCGGTCGACGGCGCCAACTGGATCTGGTATCCGGAGGGCGATCCCGCCGTCGAGGTGCCCGCCGCGACCCGCTACTTCCGGCGCACCTTCCCGGCCGCCGCGGCCGGGCGGGCCACCCTCGTGGTGACCGGCGACGACACCGCGGACGTCTGGGTCAACGGCACGCAGGTGAGCACCTCGCGCCGGGCGGTCGACTCGTGGAAGCGGGCGAGCACCGCCGAGGTCGACCTGCGCGCCGGGTCGAACACGATCGCGATCGCCGCCGTCAACACCACGGCGGGGCCGGCGGGGGTTCTCGCGCGGCTCGGCGCGATGCAGCTCGGCACGGTGGTCACCGACGGGTCATGGGTCGCGTCGCGGACCGCTCCGGCCGGCTGGGAGCAGCCCGGCTTCGACGACTCCGCCTGGCCGGCCGCACGGGTGGCCGCGGCGTACGGCGGCGGCCCGTGGGGACGGCAGGTCGTGGTGCCCAACCCGGCCCCGCACCTGCGCAAGGCTTTCACCGTCGACCGCAAGGTCGCCCGCGCCCGCCTCTACACCACCGCGCTCGGCCTGCACGACACCTACCTCAACGGCGTCCGTGTCGGCGCCGAGCGGCTCGACCCGGGCTGGACCGACTACACCGAGCGCCTGCAGTACCGCGGATACGACGTCACCGCGCAGCTCGTGCGGGGAGCCAACGCGCTGAGCGCGGTGATCGGCAACGGCTGGTACTCCGGGAGCCTCGGCTTCGCCGGGAGCCAGCGGTACGGCACGCAGCCCTGGTATTCGGCGCAGCTGATCGTCGAATACACCGACGGCAGCACCGCCACCGTGGCCACCGACGGTTCGTGGCGGACCGCCCCCGGTGCGATCCGGGCGGACGACCTCTACGCCGGCGAGGACCAGGACGCGCGGGTCCGCGTACCCGCCGACGACCGTGACTGGACCGCCGTGACCGTCTCCACCGCGACGAAGCCGCAACTGGTCGCCGCGCCGGACCCCGGCGTGACCGTGCAGCGGGAGATCCGGCCGGTCGCGATCACCGAGCCGGAGCCGGGCGTGTTCGTGGCCGACCTCGGGCAGAACTTCGCGGGCTGGAACAGGCTCCGGGTACGCGGACCGGCCGGCACCCGGATCACGATGCGGCACGCCGAGATCCTCGACGCCGACGGCACCATCTACACCGCCAACCTGCGCGCGGCCCAGGCCACCGACACGTTCACGCTGGCCGGGACCGGCGCCGACGAGGTCTTCGAGCCGCGGTTCACCGTGCACGGCTACCGATACGTGGAGATCACCGGCTTCCCGGGCACGCCGACCGCGGAGAATCTGACCGGGCTGGCCGCCTGGACCGACGGCGCGGAGACCGGCACCTTCACCACCTCCGACCCGCTGGTCAACCAGCTCCAGCACAACATCGTCTGGGGCGCCCGGTCGAACCTGCTGTCCATCCCGACCGACTGCCCGCAGCGCGACGAGCGGCTCGGCTGGACCGGTGACATCGCCGCCTTCGCGGCCACCTCGACGTTCAACTTCGACACGCACGGCCTGCTCGACAAGTTCACCACCGACCTGACCGACGCGCAGCACGCGGACGGCGCCTTCACCGACGTGGCGCCGGACGTGCTGGGCGGCGCGGGCAAGGCCGGGTGGGGCGACGCCGGCGTGATCGTGCCGTATCAGGTCTGGCAGCGGTACGGCGACCTGCGTCCCGCCGACCGCAGCTTCCCGGCGATGGCCCGCTGGGTCGACTACCTGCGCTCGACCGCGGGGGCCGACCTGATCCGCGACCACGAGACCTTCGGCGACTGGCTCAACGTGGACGACCCGACGCCGAACGACCTCACCAGCACGGCGTACTTCGGCTGGTCGGCAAGGCTGGTGTCGCGGATGGCGGCGGCCACCGGCCGGACCGCTTCCGCCTCGCAATACGGCGATCTGGCGGACCGGATCGCCGCGGCGTTCACCGCTCGGTTCGTCCGGCCCGACGGCACGGTCGGCACCGACAGCCAGACCGGGTACGTGCTCGCGCTCGCCTTCGGTCTCGTCCCGGCGGACCGGACACAGGCGGTGGCCGACAAACTGGCCGCGAAGGTGGCCGCCCGCGACGGTCACCTGTCGGTCGGGTTCATGGGCGTCGAGGGGCTGCTGCCGGTGCTGGCGGAGCACGGGCACCTCGACACCGCGTACCGGATCCTGCAACAGCCGGACTATCCCGGCTGGGGCTACATGAACAGCCGCGGCGCGACCACGATCTGGGAGCGCTGGGACGGGATCCGGCCGGACGGCTCGCTGCAGGACCCGGGGATGAACTCGTTCAACCACTACGGCCTCGGCTCGGTGGGGGACTGGCTCTACCGGACCGTCGGCGGTGTCGCCCCGGCGGCGCCCGGATACCAGCGGGTGCTGATCGCGCCGCAGCCCGGCGGCGACCTGACCAGCGCCTCGTCGGACCTGACCACGGCGTACGGCCGCACCCGGAGCTCGTGGACGCGTGGTGACGGGAAGCTGACGCTGCAGGTGACGATCCCGCCGAACGCGACCGGTGTCGTCCGCCTGCAGGGGGTGAGCGAGGCACCGGCCGAGGCGGTCGCGCTGGGCGGCGGCTCCTACTTCGTACCCTCCGGTTCGTATTCCTTCACCGCGACCTAGCGAACCTTCTGGAAGGCTCACCCGTCACTTGAGCATGACAGGACGGGAACCGACCGATGAGTCGTAGCGACGACGAGTTCGCGGAGTTCGCCGCCGCGGGCTTCCACCGGCTGCGCCGCGCCGCGTACCTGCTGACGGGACACCATCAGCAGGCCGAGGACGCGGCGCAGACCGCGCTGGTGCGCACGTACGCGGCGTGGTCGCGGGTGCGGCGCAAGGACCCCTACGCGTACGCGCGCCGCGTGCTCGCCAACCACATCACCGACCAGTGGCGGCGGCCGATCCGCGAGACCGCCCAGGAGGAGCTGCCCGACTTCCCCGGCCGGCGGGACATGGCCGACGGCGTGGTGCAACAGCAGTGGCTGCTCACCGCCCTCGGCACGCTGGCGCCGCGCGAACGCATGGTGGTCGTGATGCGCCACTACTTCGACATGACGGTCGAGGACGTCGCCACCGAGCTGGGCATCACCTTCTACCGGAGCGCCGAGGCGCCGGACACGCTCGGCTTCCGCGGCTGCTGGGCCGGGCCGGACGGCGCGGTCGACGCCGACGACTGCTACGTGTCCGGGATGGAGCCGGACCGCACGCCGGGCTTCCACTCGATCAGTGTGCCGCAGAACATCAACGGGCAGGACCAGCCGATGTTCGGCTACTTCGTCGGCCCGGCCGAGAAGATTACCGCGAAGAAGGACGGGAAGACGATCACCGCCGAGACCGCGGTGTGGAGCGAGGACCCCGACATCGTCATGTTCTGGTTCCCGTTCGACCAGTACAGCCCGTCCGAGATCAAGAGCGACGCGAACGGGAAGTTCGCCGGCGCGCCGGAGCTGACCGGCTGGGCCGCGGCCGACGAGGACGGCACCAAGCTGCCCATCGGCGATCCGCAACCGGCCGCCGGGTGACAATGGACGGATGAGATGGCTGGTGGCCGGCGGCGTCGCGGCGGCGGTGCAGATGATCGCCTTCGTCACCGTCGCCGGCCACACCCGTCCCGGCTACGACCCCAACCGCAACTGGATCAGCCAACTGTCGCTGGGCCCGGGCGGCCTGCTGAACGACCTCAATCTGGCGCTCTGCGGCGTGTGGCTGGTGCTGTGCGCCATCGGCCTGCGCAGGGTGACGGCCGCCCGCCTGATCCTGCTCTGCGGCGTCTGCCTGATGGCGCTGGCCGTCCTCCGCACCGACCCGGGCATCGGGTACCCGCCCGGGGTGACGCCGGTCCGGACCTTCGTCGGCACCGCCCATCAGCTGGTGTCGGTGGTGCTCGGCGTCGCCGGGACAGCGGCGGCGGCGCTGCTCGGGCAGGCGATCGGCCGCCGTCGCACCGGCCTGGTGGTGGCCGCGGTGATGGCGGTGTCGTTCGTGGCCGGCAGCGTGCTGGTGCTGCTGGACGCGGGCGGCGTGCTCCCCGGCGCGCCGAGCGGCCTGCTGGAACGGGTCGCGCTCTTCGCCGGCTTCGGCTGGATCGGCCTGGTGAGCGCCACCCTGGCGACCGGCCCGGACCGGTCGCCGGAGGGAGCCGCTACAGCCGCACCGGCAACGAGCTCAGACCTCGGATCAGAATTCCCGGCCGCCAGCTGAGATCCGCGCCGGCCGGGCGCAGATCCGGGAAGCGGTCCATCAGCTTGGTGAAGGCCACCTGCGCCTCCAGCCGAGCCAGCGGCGCGCCCAGGCAGTAGTGGATGCCGTGACCGAAGGCCAGGTGTGGGTTCTGCGACCGGTCGAGCACCACGTCGTCGGCGCCGGGGAAGCGCTGCTCGTCGCGGTTCGCCGAGAGCAGCACGACGAGGACGACCGCGCCGGCGGGCACGGTGGTGCCGCCGATCTCCAGCGGCTCGGTGGCGATGCGGAACGTCGAGGTCTCCACCGGACCCTCGAACCGGAGGAACTCCTCGATCGCGCTCGGCAGCAGGCCCGGGTCGGCGCGCAGCCGCTCCCACCGGGACCGGTCGGTGAGCAGCACGTGCGCGCCGTTGCCGATCAGGTTGACCGTCGTCTCGTGGCCGGCGATCAGCAGCAGGAAGACCATCGAGGACAGCTCGTCCTCGGTGAGGCGGTCCTCCTGGTCGCGGACACCGATCAGGCCGGAGAGCAGGTCGTCGCCGGGGGTCTCGCGCCGTTGCGCGATCAGCGCCTTGATGTACGCGATCATCGCGGTCAGCGCGCCGGGCCGTTCCTTGTCGAACTGAGCACCGTTGACGAGCACATTGGACCACGCGCGGAAGTCGTCGCGGTCGTCGGAGGGGATGCCGAGCAGCTCACAGATCACCTGGATGGGCAGCGGGAACGCGAACGCGTCGATCAGGTCGACCTGCTCGCGGCCGGCCATCCCGTCCAGCAGCTCGTCGGTGATCTGCTCGATGCGCGGGCGCAGCGCCTCGATCCGCCGTGCGGTGAAGGTCGCCGACACCAACCGCCGCAGCCGGGTGTGGTCGGGCGGGTCGACGGCCAGCATGTGGTGGGACACGGCCGCGTTGACCGAGCCGCCGGGAACCGCGTGGACGGCCTTCGACAGGCGGGGGTCGGCCAGTGCTTTGCGGGCGTCGTCATAGCGGGTGACCAGCCACGCGTCGAGGCCGTTGGGGAGGCGGGCCAGGCGGACCGGTCCGGTGCGGCGCCACTGCGCGTAGACGGGATGCGGGTCGGCTCGGAACGCCGGGTCGGTGAGCACCTCTTCGATGGCCATCCATCGGAGTATGCCGGGTTCGCGGGCGGGCTGGTGTTCACTTGTGGAGTGGATCGTCAACGACTCAGCAGCATCGCGCACTCGCATCACCCGATCGCGGCCCCGATCTCCGGGGTCAGCGTCAACCGGCTGTTGCGGCGTGCCGACCGGCAGCCGGCGGCGCGGATCCTCGACCTGGGCTGCGGCGAGGCGGCGTGGGCGCTGCAGTGCCTGGCGCTGCTGCCGGACGGGCACGCGGACGGGGTCGACCTCAGCCCGTACGCAATGGAGCGCGCGGCCGAGGCGGCCGCGCTGCGCGGCTTGGCCGACCGGCTGACGCTGCACGAGCGCGACGCCCGCACCTTCGTCGCCGACGGCCACCACGACCTGGTCATGTGCGTGGGTTCGACGCACGCGTTCGACGGCTTCGCCGGCACCCTCGACCTGGCCGGCCGCCACGTGCACCCGGACGGCGTGCTGCTGGTCGGCGAGGGCTTCTGGCAGGTCCCGCCGACCTCGGCGGCGCTGGCCGCGCTCGACGCCGGCCCGGCCGACTTCACCGACCTGGCCGGCCTGGTGGACGTCGCCGAGAAGGGCGGCTGGACCCCGGTGTACGCGCACGTCAGCGACGCCGCCGAGTGGGACGACTACGAGTGGTCGTGGGTGGGCTCGCTCACCGGCTGGGCCCTCGACAACCCGGGCCACCCGGACGCGGTGGAGGCGCTGGCGGCGGCCCGCGAGCACCGCGACCAGTGGCTGCGCGGCTACCGCGGCGTCCTCGGCTTCGCCACCCTCGTCCTGCGCCGGGCCTGATTCAGTCCTCGGGGTCGGGACCGCCCCCGTTCAAAATCTCCGTCGCCTGGGCGATGAACCTGTTCGACGCGGCGACCGCCTCGGTCAGGCTGTCCCTGATCTCCTGCGCGAGGCCCGTGTCGATCGCCTGCCGGAGCCAATCCGCCTGCTGCTCGAGGACCTTCCGAGCGGCTTCCAGCCGCGCGGTCGGGTCATGGAGTCGAAGGATCGACTCCTGCAACTGCTTGCCCACCCGGTTGGCCTGGACCTCGTCGGCGAGGTTCTCGTATCTCGTCATGATGTCCCGGCCGGCGCTCTCGGCGTCGTCCAGTGCCCGTTGCGTCTCCGGCGTGGGTTGTTGCTTGTGGGCGGCCTCGGCCGCGGCGATGGCCTCGACGGCGGCGGTCGCCCCCTCGACGGTGGCGCGGTAGTCGGCGGCCTTCGTCCGGCCGCGGATCAGCTCGTGGAGTTCCTCGGTCTTCCGGCCCGCCTCGGTGAGCTTGCCGAGCGGCTCCGCGCCCGACGCGTTGGCCTTGACCGCTCCGTGGACCGCGTCCTTGTGGACCGCCCACTTCGCCGCCAGCTTGGCGGGCTTGATGCCGGTCCGGGTCAACTCCAGTCGGATGATCCGGAACTCGATCAGTGCGTGTTCCACCTCGTGACGGGCATGTTCGGTCGCCGCCGCGAAGTCGGCGATGGTCGGGTAGTCGGTGAACAGAGCCAGATGTCCGATGTCGATCTGCCACCGGCCGGCCAGGAATTGCGAGGTGTCGCCGTCCACCGCCCGGCCGCTCGGTCGCAGGAGGCCGCTTTCCGGGAACTCGGCGATGACCGCGCCGATCAGCAGATCCGCGCGCTGATCGGGTGAGGCGCTCGGCCAGTCGTTGTGGAGCACCTCCAGCATTCGCGCCGCGATGCGATCGGACTGCGGGTCGGTCTTGGTTCCGCGCGGCGCCGGCCGGCTGCGGCCCATCATCGGCGATTCGCCCCGCTCGTTCGCCGGGTCGACCACGCGGCCGTCCTCGGCGGGCAGATGGCGGTCGCCCGGGCCTTCGGTGCGCGCCGGCCCCGCCACCGCGTCCCCGGCCATCACCTCGCGCGGCTGGCTCTTCGGGAGGAACGCGACCAGCGGCTCGGACGTCTCGTGCTTCTGCCGGATCCCCGAGTCCGCCTTCGGGTCGTGGCTGTCCGGGCTGTCCTTCTTCCAGCTGGTGTGGTCGCCGTGCTCGACGTTGATGCCCATCGACCGCAGCTGGTTGATCACCCCGCGCCGCACGTGGTCGTTCAGCGGCTGCCCGTCCGGCCCGGTGATCTCGAACAGATCGTGGTCGCCGCCGATCTCGTTGAAGTCGCCCGTCAGCGGGTCGACGATCTTGAGGACGCCGCCCTCCATCCGCAGGATCCCGTCCTTGGCCAGCCCGGCGTACTCCTCGCTGTACTTCTTGAATTCGGCCGAGCGCTCGGCGTGCCGGGCGTCGATCGCCGCCCGCTCGGCCGGCAGCAGCACGTCCAGCACATCCTTGGTGGGCATCGTCGGCTCGAAGAAACCGACCTTGCCCAGCCCGTCGTGCGGCCCGCCGATCATCAGGTCGACCCGGTTGACGGTCTTCGCCTTGATCAGCTCGGGCTTGGCCACGCCGCCGCCGGCCAGCACGTCGAGCGATGCGGTGTTCGTCGGCCGCACCTTGATGACCACGTTGAGCACGTCGGCGACCTGCTGGAAGCCCTCGGCGCTGGCCGGCGGGATGCCGTTGTCCAGCAGCATCTGCTTCGGTGACCGCGGCCCGAAGACGTCCGCGTTGGCCGGCGCCGGCTCGGGATGGAAGGCGGCGGGCGCGGGTACGCCGTCCTGGGGGAGCGCGCCGTCCTCGTCCGGCCGCTGCTCGGCCGTGTCCTCGTGAGTGGGGGCCTCGGGCGTGGACTCGGCGGCCTTCTTCTTCGCGGCGGCCCGATCCCGGTACTTGCCGCCCGCCTTGCCGGCGAGGGTTCCGGCCAGCGCCTTCAGGACCTCCTCCATGGTCAGCCCGTAGTCGCCGGTGAGCACCTTCGGCGCGTACAACCCGCCGGCGAAGCCGCCCACCTCGCGCGCGCCGACCTCGAGCCAGGTCTTCGCCGCGGCCCCCGCGGCCGCCTTGACCTCGAACTCGGCGGCCTCGATCACGATCTTCTCGCCCGCGCCGGTCATGGCGGCGACCTCGCGGGAGAGCACGGTGGTCACGCCGGACTTGGCGGCCGCGCCCGCGGTCGCCTTGGCCGCGGGCTTCATCACCGCCGCGGCGACGCGGCCCATCAGCTCCTCGCCGAACTTGGCGCCGCCCGCGCCCAGCGCCCCGCCGAGCACATCCGCCTTCAGGTCGTCCCAGCCGTAGTCGCCCATCTTGATCACGAAGTTGCTCGCCACCGTGGCGGCGATGTTGAGCGCGGCGGTCTGCAGGAACGCGGCGAGCCCGGCGCCGGCGCCGGGAATCGCGAAGGCCAGCGCGAGGGACACCGCGAAGCTCAGCGCACCCTGGATCTCGGCGAGCACGCGGGCGTTGTCCGCCTCGTACGCGTCGGCGTCGCCGGTCAGCGTGGCACGCAGCCGGCGCATCTCCCGCAGCAGCCGCTCGCGCTCACCCGGATCGGTGGTGGCGGCGAACCGCTGGTTCATCTTCTCCAGGTCGTCGCGGGTGCGCTTGAGCAGCTGCTGCGTCTCGGGGTCGTCGCCCCAGGCCCGCACGTCGCCGGTCAGGCCGCGATGCGCCATCGTCACGTCGTACTCGTTGATGCCGCCCTTGCTGAGCCACTCCGCCTGCGCACCCGACGTGAAGTCGGCCGGCTTGTCGAGCAGCTCGCCCACCTGCGCCGCGTCTCGGGCGCGGACCAGCCCGCCGAAGGCGGCCATGAACTCGCTGCTCTGCGCCTGCTTCGCGTCCGCCGTGCTGCCGTCGCCGGTCCGGCCGAACAGCTCCCTCTTCAGATCACGGCCTTCGCCCGAGGCGTTGTACCGCTTGACCAGCGCCTCGATCGCGGCACCGTCCTTCTGCCCGCGCAGGATGTCCTTGACCTTGGCGACGTCCTTCTTGGCGACGGCGTGCCGCAGCTCGGTCACCTCGGACGCCTCGCCGTTGGCCACCAGGTCGTCGATCAGCAGCTCGTCGGCGTCGTCGGCGCTCGTCACGATCCGGTCGAACGACCGGCCGCCGTCGCGGAGCCGGTCGTAGGCCTGCTTGTACCGCTCGATGTACTGCTGGCCCAGCCGGGACGCCGCCGCCTCGGGGTCGGCCAGGAGCTCCTGCTGACGGTCCGGCGGCAGGTTGGGGGCATCGATCTTCAGGTCGCGCCGGGCCAGCTCGCGGAACGACCGCAGCTGCTCGACGATGGTGGAGGCCTTGACCTTGCCGGCCTTCTCGTCGGCGGCCAGTTGCGCGGCGGCCGCCTCGATCAGGTTGGCGCTGCCGGCCACGTTCCACCGGTCGGTCAGCGCCCGGATCGCTGCGGCGTCCTCCTTACCGAGCGTCCTGGCAAGCTCGGCGCCGAGCGTGTTGCCCGGGTCGCCGTGCTGCTGGTCCATGATCGCGCCGAGCCGTTCGGCGACCGCCGCGCCCGCGCCTCGCCCGGCGTTGGCCGGGTCGGCGAGCGCTTCCGCCTTGTTCAGCTCGACGATGGCGGTGATGCCACCGGTCAGCTTGCGCCGCTGCTCGTCGCGCTTCTGCTTCATGATCAGCGCGTATCCGCCGACCGAGGGGCCGTATCCGGCGAACTCGGCCGCCTCGGCGTCCTCCTTGTTCAGCGCCTCGATCTGCCGACGTTTGTCCTCGATCGCGACGGCGTCCGCCTGGGCGGTCTTGCCGAACCTGAGCTCGGTCACCCGCACCAGCTGCAGCCCTTTGAGCCGCAGGTTCAGGTCCCGGGCCATCGCCGGCGGGCCGTACTTGGTCTCGTAGACCGCGTCGATCGCCCGGATCTCGCTCTCCGGCCGCCGGAACAGCGCCATGACGCGTTCCCGCCGGTCCTCGTTGAGGTCCTTGCCGAGCAGCTCGTGCAGTTCGATCGCCGTGGCCTCGAGCTGGTTGGCGTTGGCGCCCTGCTCACGTGCGGCGATCATCCGGGCGGCGATCTCCGGCGGGTACGCCCGCATCCGCTCGATCTCGGCCGGCGGGAAGGGTTCGGCCTTGGTGCCGCGCATCAGCTCTTCGAGACGCGCACGCTGGTCGTGCGTAAGGTCGGCCTAGCGTCACGAGGTGC
>NZ_JBFAZH010000071.1:0-13599 GCF_040681735.1 Actinoplanes sp. NPDC051633
TTTATGTTTTTGTTTAAGTAAACCACCGTAACTTAACATACGTTTTCTGTATAAACCTTGTTCTAAATCTTGAACAATTTCTGCGTCTTTTTCAATGCCGAGCCCGTCGTGCAGAGCGGCCGCGACGATCGGGTGCGTCAGCGAGAGCCTGCCCGGGACCGCCGGCGTGGCGGGTGCCGCGCCGGCCGCGGATCCGGAGACGAGCCCGGCGACGATGCCGGCGGCGCGCAGGGTGTCGGCGGCCAGCGCCGCCGGTCCGGGGTCCAGGCCCGCCAGCGTCGCCGCGTCGTGCAGCCGGGCATCCGGGCCGAGCACCGCCAGGGCGCGCGCGAGCGCCGCGCAGCCGTCCGGCAGGCGACGCAGCCGCTGCGTGAGCCATCGGCCCACCTCGTCCAGGCCCACCACGTCCGGGCCCACCACGTCCGGCGCCAGCTCCTCGCCCGGTGGCGTACCCGTCGTCGCCAGGTGGGTGAGCAGCGCCCTGAGCAGGAACGGGTTGCCGCCGGTGGCCTCGTGGCAGGCCGTCGCGAACCGCGGGCCGGCGGCCGGGAAGCGATCCGCCACCAGCTCGGCCGCGACCGTCGCGTCGAGCGGGCCGAGGCGGACCAGCGTCGAGGTCGCACCGGTCAGGCACTCGCCGAGCACGTACGGGTCGCGGGCGGGCTCCCCCGAGCGGACCACCAGCAGCAGCGTCAGCGGCAGCTCGTCCACCCGCCGGGCCAGGCCGGTGAGCCAGCGCAGCGACGGCACGTCCGCCCAGTGCACGTCGTCGACGCAGAGCAGCACCGGCGCCCGGGCGGCCAGCGCCGCGGTGAGTGCGGCCAGGCCGTGCTCCGCCGCGTAGGTGGCGTCGGCGGTCGACGCCGGCGGCGGGGTGCCGCCGGTCAGCGCCCGCAACGCGAGCGCCGCCGGACCGCGGCACAGGGCCGGCCAGGCCGGACCGGCCTGCACCGCGGCGAAGGCCTGGCGCGCCACCCCGAACGAGAAGTCCTGGTCCAGCGGGTTTCCCCGGGCGCGCAGCACGGTCATGCCTCGGGCGCCGGCCAGCCGGAGCACCGCGCCGGCGAGGACGCTCTTGCCGATGCCGGCGCCGCCCTCGACGACCAGCAGGCGCCCGGACCCCGCGGCGGCCGCGTCCAGGCCGCCGGCCAGCAGGGCCAGCTCGGCGTCGCGGCCGCGGGGATCGATCATCGGCTCTCCGAAATCTCGGTATCGCCTCCACGATGAACCGTCGCGGCCTCCGGGACCAGCATCTGAGCACATGGTTGACAGTCCGGAGGGGAAAATGACCACCTACGTGATGGGGCGAACGCCCGAGGAGTACGAGCGGCTGCGCCGCCAAGCTGCGATCTGGGAGCCGGCCACGGCCCGCGTGCTAAGCCGCGCCGGTCTCGAGCCGGGCGCCCGCTGCCTCGACGTGGGCTGCGGTCCGGGCGAGACGATGCGGCTGATGGCCGAGCGGGTGGGCCCGACCGGGCGGGTGGTCGGCCTGGACGTCGACGTCCCGCTGGGTGCGTTGGCCGCCGAGCGCAGCGGCGGCGAGTTCGTGGCCGCGGACGTGACGGCCGACGACGACGCGGTGCCGGCGGGCGGGTTCGACCTGGTGTACGGGCGGCTCATCCTGCTGCACACCCCCGATCCCGTGGCGGTGCTGCGGCGGATGTGGCGGTGGACGGCGCCCGGTGGCGTGCTGGTGGTGCAGGACTACGACATGCGCACGGTGGACTCGTATCCGCCGATCGACGTCGTGGACGAGTGGCGGCGGGTGTTCCTGGGGACGTACGCGGCGGCCGGGCGGGACGTGCGGCTCGGCTCGCGGCTGCCGACGCTGTTCGCGGAGGCGGGCATCGGCGCGCCCGACGGCACCGACGTCGCCGGGATCCTGGGGACGATGGCCGACTCGGCGGGGATGCTCGCCGCCACCTACCGCAGCATCGCGCCGCTCGCGGTCGCGCACGGCCTGATCGACGAGGCGCAGCGCGACGCCTATCCGGCCGAGGTGGCGGCGGCGGCCGGGCAGCATCCGTCGGCCTGCGCGATGTGGCCGCTTCTGATCGGCGCCTTCAAACGGAAGCAGCGCTAGGCACGGCGGCCGGCAGGGTCATGGTGAAGGTGCTCCCAGAGCCCGGGACGGAGTGTACGGAGATCGCGCCGCCGTGCTCGGTGACGATGTTGCGCACGATCGCCAGGCCCAGCCCGGAGCCCTGCACCGCCTGATCCATCGCGTTCGCGCCGCGGTGGAACGGCGTGAACAGCCCGGGCTGGTCGGCCAGGGGCACGCCGATGCCGGTGTCGGTGATCTCCAGCTCGGCGCTGGGCCCGGCGCTGGGCCCGCCGCCGGTCACCCGGCAGGTGATCGAGCCGCCGGCCGGGGTGAACTTCACCGCGTTGTCGAGCAGGTTGCGCACCGCCCGCTCGAGCTGCTCCGCGTCGCCGTTCACCCAGGCCGGGCCGGCGTCCACGGTGAGCAGCACCCCCTTGGTGCGGGCGGCGACGACCACCTCGGCGGCGACCGCGGACGTGACGGCGGCCAGGTCGACCGGTGCGGCCGCATGGTCGCGCTGCCCCGCCGGGCCGAGTAGGAGCAGGTCGGCGACGGTCTCCTGCAGACGCACGGCGTTGCGCAGGATCGCCTCGAGTCCCCGGCGCTGCGGCGGCGTCAGGTCCTCGTCCTCGCCGAGCATCTCGGCGTACCCGAGGATGCTGGTCAGGGGCGTACGCAGCTCGTGTGTGACGGTCGCGACGAAGTCGTCCTTGCGCCCGTCGAGCGCGCGCAGCTCGCGGATCAGCCGAGCCTGGCGGGTGTGCAGGCGCTCCTGGCCCACGGCGTACTCGATCTCGCGGGCCACCGCCTCGACGTGCTGCCGCTCCTCGGCCGTCCACTGCGGACCGTCGTGCCGGATCAGGCAGACGAGCCCCGGCGCGCAGGCCGCGTCGCCCCCCAGCGGCACCGCCAGCGCGCCCCGCAACGGCACGCCGGCCTCGAGGCCCGGTGCGTCCAGGATCGCCCCGGCCACCGCGGCCGGGAGCGGGTCGGCGTCCGCCGGCCAGGACACGTCGATCGCGGCGGCGTCGATCGCGGCCCGCCCGTGCACCGCGTCGGCGCCGAACGCGCCGGCCAGCATCTCCGCGACGCGGATGCCGATCTGGTGCGGGTCGCGGTGACTGCGCAGCTCGGCGGCCACCGCCTGCCGGAGCTCTGTGCGGCGGGTGCGTGCCTGTTCGTCGGCGAGCAGCCGCTCGGTCTCGGCGGCCAGCTCGTTGAGGGTGCCGATGACGGCGCGCAGTTCACGCGTACCCGAGGGAACGGCCCGGGCCGACCGGTCGCCGGAAGCAAGCCGCTGCAGCGTGCGCCGGATGTGTTCGAGCGGGGCGAGCTGATGGCGCTGCAGCGCCGCCGCCATCGTCAGCCCGACCGCGATGAAGGTCATCGCCAGGCCGGCGAGCAGGATCTGCACGGTACGCGCGCGGCGACGGTCGGCGGCGGCCACGGACTGCTGCTCGGCGCGGATCGCCGCGTCGACGGCCGCGTTGGCCGTCCGGATCTCGTTGAACCACTCCCGGGCGCGGGCGGCACGTGCTTCGTCACGGTCGGCGACGCCCGCGTTCACGATCGGGACCGCGTACGCGTACAGCCAATGGGACGCCGCCGCACGCTCGGCGACGAGCAACCGGCGCACCTCGGCGTCCGGGGCTAGCGCGTCCACGTGGTCGAACGCGGTGAACGCGCCGACCCGCCCCGAGTCGTAGGGCGACAGGAACGTCCGGGCGCCGGTCAGCTGGAACCCGCGCACCCCGGTCTCGGCGTCCGTCATGTGCTGCAGGATGTCCTTGTTGGCCGCACGCGCCTCATCGAGCCGGTCGGCGTGCCGCATCCGGGCGTTCTGCATGCCCTCGCCGACGACCATCTGCACCACCACCAGCGCGACGAACAGCACCAGGAGCACTGCGATGCCCGCGGCGACACGGCGCTGCACGGACTCCACGTCAGGCGTCCGGGAGCGTGAAGGTCACGGTGGTCCCGCCGCCGGGTGCGCCGTCGACCCAGATCCGGCCGCCGTGCCGCTCGACGATGCGCTGGCAGGTGCTCAGGCCGACGCCGTGGCCCGCCTGGGTGCGGTCCACCCGGGTGAACATCTCGAAGACCCGTGCGCGGTGCTCGGCGGGGATGCCGACGCCGTTGTCGGCGACCGAGATCGCCCAGCCGTCCGGGAGCCGTTCGGCGCCGACGGCGACCTGGCAGGTCCGGGCCGGGCTGCGGTATTTGACCGCGTTGCCGATGAGGTTCTGCAGCAGTTGCCGGATCAGGGTGGGGTCGCCGTGCACGGCCGGCAGTCCGGCCGGGACGGTCACCTCGGCACCCGCCTCGTCGATCGCGCGGCGCAGATCGGTGATCGCCTGGCCGGCGAGGTCGGCCACGCCGGCGGTGGCCGTGCGGCACGGGCCGCTGCCGGCCTGCGCGTACGTGAGCAGCGCCTCGATCAGGCGCTGCATGCGGGCCACCGCGCGGGTGGCCGACGCGATCCAGGCCTGCGCCGGTCCGGTGCCGGGCTGCTCGTCGCCGAGCAGCTCCAGGTATCCGTTGACGACGGCGAGCGGCGCGGCCAGGTCGTGGCTGACCACGCCGGCGAACTGCTCCAGCTCGGTGTTCGAGCGCTGCAGCTCGGCGTTGACGGCGGCCAGCTCGGCGTGGGTCCGCCGGAGCTCCTGGTGCTGCTGTTCCGAGGCGGCGAGCAGTTCGTAGTTGAGCCGGGCCTGGCGGCGCCGCTCGAACAGCGCCAGGATCACCTGGGCCAGGTCCTCGAGCCGGTCGATCTGGGCCTGGGACAGCTCCCCGGGCTCGGTGTCGAAGACGCACAGCGAGCCGAGCGCGTGTCCCTGGGGTGTGACCAGCGGCGCGGAGGCGTAGAAGCGGACCTTGGCCAGCTCACCGGTCACCCAGGGGCTGACCTGGTACGTCGGGTCGAGGCTAGCGTCCGGGACCCATACGAACTCACCGGCCTCGAACCGGATCGCGCACATCGAGTCACGCCGGGTCGAGTCGCCACCCTCGAAGCCGGTGGTGGTGAGCTGGCACTGCCGGTGCTCGTCGATCAGGTTCAGGGTGGCGAAGGGCACCCCGGCGACCACGGCGGCGACCCGGACGACGGCCTCGAGCTCGTCGTCCGCCGGCGCGTCGAGCAGCCGGTACTCGTGCAGCGCGGCCAGGCGCTGCTGCTCGTGGTCGGTCACCTCCTATGAATCGGCAACTGTCGCCCCGGGTTGAGCAGTGCACGACGCACGGACCGAGCCGTTCCTGGGAGATACCTGTGGTTTGTTACCGATCCGTAATATGACGCTGTTAGTTCACCGCACCGTAACCGATGTTAGGGGCAAAGCGGTCGCTGAACCGGTACAGGTTACGCCACGTGATCGCAATCGACGCCGGTCGTGTTACTGGCCGGTAATGACCGCGCTTGTGACCTGCGCGACAGCGGAGCAGCATGTCAGCGCATCGACCGCCCCCACTGAAAGAGGCCTCAATTGACCTCCCCCTCGGATAGCGCAGTGACGGTGTCCGGTGGCACCAACTGGAAGAGATTCGGCATCGCCGCCGGCGCATCCGCCCTGATCGCGGGCGGCATGCTGTTCGCGATGGCGAACGGCGCGATCGCCGCCAGCTTCGCCGTCTCCGGCCAGGACTTCAAGATCTCCGCCGACCGGCTCGACGGCGACGGGTTCGCCCAGTACGGCGGCGCGGTCAAGGACGCCAAGGGCAACCTGATCCCGGTCGCTCTGTCCGGCATCGAGAACGCCAAGCTCACCAACCTCTGCCAGTCGGTGCACGTCGACGGCTCCCCGGTCAGCCTCACCATCACCGCGGGCACCGCCGAGGGCAAGCCGGCCACGGCGACCAACCTGCTGATCGGCGTCAAGGACCTGGCCGGCGACGCGACCTTCACCAACATCAACATCGGTCAGGACGCGAGCACGCTGGACAAGGGCGGTCCCGAGGCCCGTGGCCAGCTCGGCGCGTTCGGCCAGCAGGCGGACAAGGTCGTGATCAACGGCCTGCGGCAGACCGCCGTGTCGACCACGGCCGGCACGTTCAAGCTGACCGGCCTCAACCTCAAGCTGAACCTCGGCGCCAAGCCGAAGGAATGCTTCTGACGTGGCCGCCGCGGATAACTGGCAGCGCTTCGGGCGGTGGCGGCGCGGGCGACCCTTCTGGGGCGGCCTGCTGCTGATCCTGGCCGCGTTCGCGCTGTTCCTGAGCGCCAACCTGTCCCTGGGTGACCTGAAGGTCCACATCGGGATGGAGGGCTATCTCTCGTACGTGCTGCCGGTGATTCTGCTGCTGTGCGGGCTACTGGCCTGGCTCACCCCGGGCCAGCGCCACTTCTACGCAATCATCGGCCTGCTGACTTCGCTCTACTCGCTGATGGGCCTGAACCTGGGCGGCTTCGGCGCAGGAATGATCCTGGGCGTCCTGGGCGGCGCCCTGGCAATAGCCTGGACCCCCACTCCCCGCACCGAACCGACAGAGCCGGCCCAGCGAGCCGAGGCATCTCCGCGTGCGGAGCTGCCCCCTTTTGACCACCCCGCCCTCTCGCCGGAGCACCGGGATGGGCGGGTTCACCACCGCAAGTTGATGGTCATCACGCTGGTGCCGCTGCTGGTCGGCGCCGGCGTGATCGTCGGGGGCAACGCGTCGGCCCGCGCCGACGAAGAATGCCCCAAGGGCGTGCCGTCGCGGTCCACGTCGGCATCTCCCGACCAGAAGGCGCGCTCTCCAAAGCCCACCAAGAAGGCGCCGGCCAAGAAGGCGCCGGCCAAGAAGACGCCCGCCAAGAAACCGGCCACCGACCCGGCCGAGGACACGGAAGATCCAGCCACGGACGAGTCGGGCAATCCGATCGTCGACGGCTGGAACGACTTCGTCGAGGGCGTCGGCGATCTGCTCGGCATCGGCGGCGAGGAGTCTCCGTCGCCGTCCCCTTCTGCCCCGCCGGCCTCGTCCCCCACCCCGAAGCCGACCCCGCCCGGCGTCCCCGGTCAGCCCACGCCGTCCGGGAAACCCAGCGCGTCCCCGGCACCGTCGCAGAAGGCGGGGGACATCCCCTGCCTCGGCCCGCGGGTCCTCAACAAGAAGGCCTCACCCGAGGACGTTCCCGTGGTCTCCATCAAGGCCGGCATCATGACCGGCGACTCCCTGGAGATGTTCGATTCGACCTACGACGGCGTCACCGAGATCGACACCGCCGAGGGCCGGAAGCGGGTCCTGAAATTCAGCATGCGGGAGTCCATCACCAGGCCGTTCACGCTGGCCATCCCCGAGGCCGGCGGGCGCACGACGCTGATCGAGAGCGGCGAGCTGAAGACGACCGGCAACGTCCGCTTCTACACCAAACGGTTCAAGGGCAAGCTGTTCGGCCTGATCCCGGTCACCTTCACGCCGGAGCAGCCGCCGCCGCTCACGCTGCCGTACCTGAAGTTCACCGATGTGAACATCGACCTGGACTTCGTCCGCTCGGACGTGCTGACCGGCAAACCGCTCGAGATCACCGAGAAGTCTTCCTAGATCGGCGGGCCCGCCACCCGCGCACCACGTCATCGGCATCCAGGGGTGGCAGCAGGGTCGGCGGGCCGTCCATCAGGCCGACGCGAGCCTTGCGGATCTGCTCGTTCAGCGCCGCCACGTAGTCGCGCACGGCCTGCTCACTGGGTTTGCGATCGACGAGCTGCTCGATCTCGGCGCGCTCACGCCGCAGGGCCAGGCTGGGCGGCAGCACGCCGGCGGTCGCACCCTCGCGGCGCAGCCAGTCCTTGACCCACCAGTCCTCGTCGTATTCGCTGCCGGCGCCGGGCAACGGCTTGCCGGCGCCGGGAAGGTTGTCGAACTCGCCCCGCTCCCGCGCCTCACGGAGCTGGCGGTCGATCGACGACTCGTACCAGTGCACCATCGCTCGATCGTAATTAGTGTTGGGGCATGTGCCGAAACATCCGCCAGCTCCACAACTTCGAGCCGCCCGCCACCCACAACGAGGTGCAGGCCGCCGCGCTGCAATACGTCCGGAAGGTGGCCGGGACCACCAAGCCGTCACAGCGCAACGAGGAGGCCTTCAACCGAGCTGTGGCCGAGGTCACCAAGATCACCGAGGAACTGCTCGCCGAGCTGGTGACCACCGCGCCGCCGAAGGACCGCGAGGTCGAGGCGGTCAAGGCGCGGGCCCGTGCGGAGAAGCGTTACGCCTCCTGAGCTTTTCCCTCCAGCGCCTGCAACGCCTGGTCGGCGTGCGCGTTCATGTTCGCCTCGCTGTGGATGACCTCGAGGATCCGGCGGTCGGTGTCGATCACGAAGGTCATCCGGCGGTTGCTGAGCGGGCCGAGCGGGAGCTTGCGACGCACGCCCAGCGCCCTGGCCACCGTGCCGTCGGTGTCGGAGAGCAGCGGGTAGTCGAACCCGTGCAGGTCGGAGAACTGCCGCTGCTTGGCGACCGGGTCGCGGCTGATCCCGACGCGCTGGGCTCCGGCCGCGGCGAACTCGGCCGCCAGGTCGCGGAAATGGCAGCTCTCCGCGGTGCAGCCGCTGGTCATGGCGGCGGGGTAGAAGAACAGCACGACCGGCCCGCCGGCCAGCAGCTCGGTGAGCCGGCGCGGTTTGCCGTCCTGGTCGAGCAGCTCGAAATCGTCGACGAGATCGCCTTTGGTGGTCACCGGGTTGAGGTTACTCGCCGGTTCGCATCGGCCGGATCGATGCTCGGTCCCAGAGACGGGCTCGCATAGGCTGTTAACCAGCCGTTGACCCTGCGAGCCCCTCGGAGAACCCCCGTCCGCCCCACGGAGAAAGCGACACCGCCATGCAGGTCTCGGTCGCGCACCATCCACCGAACACGGCCGTTCTGGTCCTGCGCGGATCCCTCGACATCGACACCGCGCCCGCGTTGAAGGCGAACCTCGGACGTCTCGTGGAGCGGCCCGCACCCCGGGTCGTCGTCGACCTGTCCGGGCTCGACTTCTGCGACTCGATGGGCGTCGGCGTGCTGGTCACCGCCCACGGCCGCGCGATGGAGCGCGGCGGGTGGGTGCGGCTGGCCGCGCCGACCGGCTTCCTCCGGCGGCTGCTCGACACGCTCGGGCTCACCGATTACCTCTCGCTGCACCCGGACGTCGAAACCGCGCTCAAGGACTGATCAGGGGGCGCCCCGAGTGCGTGGGCGCCCGCGTTGCGTAGCGCCCTGTCAGCGGGGAACGTCCGGTGTGGACTTCAAGGTCAGCCTTCAGTCGTGACAGGGGCGGCGGCGGGGTTGCGGACGGCGTCGAGGGCGGCCACCGCCGCCCCACGGGCACCGGCCATGTCGAGATCCGCCACGAGCGCGAACTCCGCCACGGCGGCCTGCTCCTCCCGTAGCTGGGTGTGCTCGCGCACGGTGGCGAGGAACCACTGCCGGAAGTGCGGCAGGGCCTCTACCACACCCCCGCCCAGCAGGTACGCGTGCGGATCGGTGAAGTTGGCCGCGATGGTGAACAGCTTCCCGATCGCCTTCGCCTGCTGCCCGAAGACCGCCAGGGCGAGCGGATCCTCCTTCTCGGCGTACCCGCGCAGCATCTTCGCCGCCTTGTCGATCGGCTCGGCGGCGAGGGGGTGGCCCGGGAACTTCGTCAGCCAGTACGGCAGCAGGCTCTTCTTGATGCCGGTCAGCGAGGCGATGCTCTCCACGTCGCCCTCGAACCCGCAGTTGCACTGCGGCACCGGCTGGTCGTCCTCGAGCACGCCGTGCAGCGGGATCTGCACGTGACCCAGCTCGCCGGCCATCCCCGCGGCGCCGCTGACCACCCGGCCGGCCTCGACGACCCCACCGCCGAGCCCTGTGCCGACGATCGCCGCGACCGAGCCACGGTTCGCCGCGTCCGCACCGAAATACCGGTGGTGGGCGTACAGGGCGGCGGCGTTGGCGTCGTTGTTGTAGATCACCGGCAGCCCGATGCGGGCCTCGAGCGCGCCCCGGATGTCGAAGCCCCACCAGGCCTTCTCGCTGAAGTTCGTGGAGCCCTTGGACGAGATCACGCCGTCCGCGGTGGCCGGGCCGGGCGTGTCCAGGCCGACGGCGCGCACCAGGGTCAGCGGCGTGCTGGTCATGGCCAGGATGCCGTGGAACGCCTCGGCGAGCTGCTCGACGGCGGCCTCGGGCCCGTCGTTGACCAGGCTCGGATTCTCCACCAGGTGATCGACGAGATATCGACCCGTGGCGTCGAGGACGGTGGCGTTGTTGCAGGTCCCGCCATTGTCGAGGCCGACGACGACCCAGGAGGCGGGAGTTCGTACGCGTTCGGTGTGATCCACACCACCGAGCGTACGTCCGGGTGCCGTTGCCGGGAACGGGTGCCCGCGGATTGCGCATCGGTTGCGCGTGTCCGAATCCGCGATTCGAGCCACCGGCGCGGCCGAACGGCGTGTCATGCAGATGACGACGACCTCGCGCCGCACCGTTCTGGCCACCGCCGCTGCCGCCGCCGGAGCCTCCGCTCTGGTCGTGGCCGGTGGAGCCGCGCCCGCGTACGCCGCCGCAACCACCGACCTGCTCCCGTCGGACCAGATCGCGCATCTGCTTCGCCGCGCCACCTTCGGCGCCACCCCGGCCACCCTGGCCGAGGCCAACCGGCTCGGCGTCAACGGCTGGCTCGACCAGCAGCTGAACCCGGCCGCGATCAAGGACACCGTCTGCGACGGCGTGCTGGCCCGGCTGCCGCTGGCCGGCGCCGACATCACCGCCGTGCGCGGGAAGCTGAAGGTGCACTCCTACGACGCGTTCAAGGAGCTCGGCCGGGCCACTGTGGCCCGCGCCATCTGGAGCAACCGGCAGCTGCTGGAGTCGACGGTCAACTTCTTCTCCAACGTGCTGCACATCGCCGCGCCGTCCTCCGGCGTCAGGGACAGCCGGGCCGACTACGACAAGCAGGTCATCCGCAAGCACGCCTTCGGGACCTTCGCCGACATGCTCAAGGCGTCGGCCCGCCACCCGGCGATGCTGACCTACCTCGACAACCGGTCGTCCACCAAGGCGCACCCCAACGAGAACTACGCCCGCGAGCTGATGGAGCTGCACACGGTCGGCATGATCTACACCGAGGCCGACGTGAAGGCGGCGGCCCGGCTGCTCACCGGGATGACCGTGAGCAGCGCCGGCACGTACACGTACACCGCCTCGAAGCACGCCACCGGCGCGGTCTCCGTACTCGGCTTCACCCACGCCAACGCCACCGCCGAAGGCGGCGAGGCGGCCTCCCTCGCCTTCCTCGACCACCTCGCCAACCACCCCGCCACCGCCACCCGCCTGATGACCCGCCTGTGCGTGCGGTTCGTCGCCGACGAGCCGCCGGCCTCGCTGATCGAGAAGCTCGCGAAGGTCTACCTCGACAACAAGACGGCCATCGTCCCGGTGCTGCGTGCGCTGTTCACGTCGCCGGAGTTCGCCGCGTCGGTCGGCCAGAAGGTCCGCACCCCGTTCGAGGACCTGGCGGCGACCGTGCGCACGCTCGGCCTGGCACCCGAGGCGACCGGCGTCGCGGGCCTGGACGCCCTCTACAACATGCTGGTCGACGCCGGGAACGCCCCGTTGCGCTGGGCGCCGCCGAACGGCTTCCCGGACGTCGCCCCGGCCTGGGCGTCGCCGTCGGCGTTCCTCATGCGCTGCAACAGCCACCTCAACCTCGCCGCCGGCTGGTACCCCAAGCAGCTCGTGCGTCCCGCCGACCTGCTCAAGTCCCTGGTGCCCGTCCTGCCCGCCACCTACGGCGCGCTGGTCGACGCGCTCGCCGTGCGGCTCGTCGGCACGAAGCTACCGGCCGCGCACACCGCCGCCGTGCTCAGTGTCGCGGGCAAGCTGCCGACGAGTTCCTTGAGCAGCTCCGACAAGACGCTCGCGGGCAGCGCGCCGTACCTCATCGCACTGGTCCTCGACGCACCGACGTTCTCTCTTCGTTAGGCGGCGATCGTGATGGAAGCCGAGATCTGCGGTTGTGACGAACTCAAGTCATCGATGAGCCGGCGGCGGCTCCTGGGGCGCACGCTCGCCGTGGGTGCCGGCGCGGCGTTGACCGGCCTGGTCAGCGAGGGCCTCTCCACGCAGCTCGCCTTCGCGGCCGAGGCATACGCCGGTGACACCCTCGTGGTGCTGTCGTTGCGCGGCGGCTTCGACGGGTTGTCGGCGATCGCGCCGATCGGCGACCCCGACTACTACAAGGCCCGGCCCGGCATCGCCCTGCCGAAGAGTCAGGTGATCGCGGGCGACGGCACCTTCGGCCTGCACCCGGCCCTGGCGCCGCTGCTGCCCATGTGGAGCGGCGGGAATCTGGCCGCGGTGCACGCGGTGGGCCAGCCCAACCCGACCCGGTCGCACTTCGCCGCGATGGAGGAGATGGAGCGGGCCGCGGCCGGCACCTCGGTGCGCAGCGGCTGGCTCGACCGGATGCTGGGCATGACCGGCAGCAAGGCGCCGCTGGCCGGGGTCGCGATGGGCGACGCCATGCCGGCCCGGATCTTCAGCGGCCCGTCGGCCGACGTGTCGATGGCTTCCGTCGACAAGTTCATGCTGGCCGGGGAGAGTGCCAAGCGGCCGATCGCCGCGGCCCTGCGCAAGATGTACGCGGACGCGCCGCCCTTGCTGGCCGCCCCGGCGCTGGCCGCCGACGCCGCGCTCACCGCCAACACCCCGTTGAAGGCGGTGGCGTACACGCCGGCCAACGGCGCCGTCTACCCGGCGACCGAGCTGGGCGCCGCCCTGAAGGACGTGGCCCGGCTGATCAAGTCGAACGTCGGCCTCGCCGCGGCGGCCGTCGACTCCGGCGACTGGGACATGCACGAGGGCCTGGGGACCGCGGTCAAGGGCCAGCGGATGTACGACAACCTCTACGAGGTGTCCCTGGCCCTGGCCGCCTTCGCCGCGGACATGGGCCCGGACGGCATGAAGAACGTGACCCTGGTGACGATCAGCGAGTTCGGGCGGCGGGTCGCGGAGAACGGCTCGCGGGGCGTCGACCACGGTCACGGCAACGCGATGCTGCTGATGGGCGGCGGGGTGCGCGGCGGCAAGGTCTATGCGGCGTGGCCGACCCTGGCGCCGGGCGCGCTGGCCGACGGCGACCTGGCGGCCACGACCGACTATCGCGCGGTGATCGGCGAGATCCTGCAGAAGCGCTGCGGTTTCGGGGCGCTGGACGAGGTCTTCCCGTCCATCGCACCGTCGGACTTCGGGCTGGCCGCCGCACGCTGACAGTTAGACCGGCGATCACGTCCGGCACACCCCTGATCGGCCTAGTCATGGCGGTCGGCGTCGCCGGTGCGGCGCGATCGACCGGGGCCTGGCCGACGGCACCCCGCAGCGCGCGGAAGAGGTGCTCGAGCAGGGAAGCCGCCTGACCACTGTGGGTCTACATCCTCGATGGGGTCAGTTGGCGCAGGTCAGACGCCCAACACTCAAGATCTGGTACCGATTTGGCGCAAGCGGCACTACATATTGCGCCAAATGCGGCGCGGCGAGCCGTCGAGTAGACGTCCGCCGATGTCACTTACAGTCAGGGAGAACGCCACCGGCCTCGCGAGCGCCAACTCGCGAGGCC
>NZ_JBFAZH010000072.1:0-10450 GCF_040681735.1 Actinoplanes sp. NPDC051633
GCCACCTAGACCACCGGTCGGCGCGAGCGCCGACGCCTACCCGGACCGTGCGCCGACCTCTGGGCCGGATGGTTTGGGACGGCCTTTAGTTGCAGCTGGGCCGCCGCCGCGGCGGGACTCCGGTGTGCTCGTACCCGGGGAATGGTTTCAGGTGTTTTGTTTGATGCGGTTTGTGAGCTCCGCGATCTGGTTGTAGAGCGACCGCCGCTCCGCCATGTGCTGGCGGATCTTCCGGTCGGCGTGCATGACCGTCGTGTGGTCGCGGCCGCCGAATGCCTGGCCGATTCTCGGCAGTGAGAGGTCGGTCAGTTCCCGGCAGAGATACATCGCCACCTGGCGGGCGTTCACCAGGACTCGGCTGCGGGAATGGCCGCGCAGATCCTCCAGGCTCACGCCGAAATAGTCGGCCGTCGACACCATGATCTGGTCTGCCGTGATCTCCGGGCCGGCGCCGTCCGGCATGAAGTCGCGCAGGACTTCCTCGGCCAGTGACAACTGCACCGAGCTGCGCGTCAGGCTTGCGAATGCCGTCACGCGGATGAGGGCGCCCTCGAGTTCGCGGATCGAGTTGGAGACCCGTGACGCGATGAATTCCAGGACGTCGTCGGGCGCGAACATCCGTTCCTGCGCGGCCTTCTTCTGCAGGATCGCGATGCGCGTTTCCAGGTCGGGCGGCTGGATGTCGGCCAGCAGGCCCCACTCGAAGCGGGTGCGCATCCGGTCCTCGAGGGTGGCCAGCTGGCGTGGCGAGCGGTCGGAGCTGATGACGATCTGCTTGTTGGCGTTGTGCAGCGTGTTGAAGGTGTGGAAGAACTCTTCCTGGGTGCGCTCGCGGTTTTCCAGGAACTGGATGTCGTCGATCAGCAGGATGTCGACGTCGCGGTAGCGCCTTTGGAAGGCCTGCGTCTTGTCGTCGCGCAGGGAATTGATGAAGTCGTTGGTGAATTCCTCTGTGGACACATAACGCACCGAGCGGGCATGGCCCAAGGTTGTTGCGTAATGGCCGATCGCGTGCAGCAGGTGGGTTTTTCCCAGGCCGGAACTGCCGTAGATGAACAGCGGGTTGTAGGCCTTGGCCGGCGATTCGGCAACCGCCACCGACGCGGCGTGCGCGAAGCGGTTCGACGAACCGATGACGAAGGTCTCGAACATGTACTTCGGGTTGAGCCGGTTGCCGTCGGTGCCGCTGGGCCGGCGGTCCTGATTGGCGGTGTTGCGCATCGGGCCGGAATCGCCGCCCTGACCCATTCGCAAGGTGTCGTCGCGGCGATCGTCCTGATACCCCAGGTTGTCGCGCAACTGCGACGGCTCGGTCGCCATTCGCCGGCCGGAGTCGTTCGGCTTCTTCTCCGGTCCGGCGGCGGGCTGAGCGGTGACCGGCTGCGCGGACAGCGTGGGCGTGTGGGTCTGCGGCAGCGGCTGCGGCACGGGCGCGGCGAAGAGTGCGTCCTGGCCGTCGCGCGCCGCGGGCACATTGCGGGGGTACGGGGAGGGCGCGGAGTGCTGGGCCGACCCGGTCGGCTCCGCGTAGTGGTTCTGCGCCGGCATGTCCATCGGCGGCGGGGCGCCGTAGACCGTGCCCGGCCGGCCGGAACCGTCCTCAGGGGGCCGGACCGTCACCGCGACCTGGATCGGGCGGCCGAGCCGGCGGGACAATGCGTCGGTGATCGCCGGGCGCAGGCGCGACTCGATCACGTCGCGGGTGAAGGCGTCCGGCACCGACAGCAATGCGGTGTCCTCGACTATCGCGCGCAGGCGGGTGAGCCGGAGATAGGCACGCTGCTGCGCCGAGACGATCTCGTCCGCGAGTTCGTCCGTCGCTGCGGTCCACACCCCGCTCAGGTCGACCGAATCGGCCACCGCCGCGCCACCCCCATCGCCACCGACCCCCGATGGCCTTGACCGGTCCACCGCCCTGCCCTCGACTAACCCTGACAGCAGGCCGGCTCCCCCCAGACGTTTCTGGCGCTACCGGCTGTCCACAGGTTATCCACAAGCTGTGGGCTCCCCGGCCGAGTGGGTCGGTGGCCGCGGGAACGCGCTCACCGTGCCGAACGATTCACGCGTCGTCCGGTTCCGCTCGGCCCAGCCGCGCACGACACGTCGGACCAGCAAACGGGCACGCTAACAGCGCTGCCGCCGCTGCTTCAACCGGCGTCCCACCCGCTGATGCGCCGCCACCGCACGGAGATTCACTTCCTCCGCAGAGAGACCGCCATCTGTGCCGAACTAAGATCGAGCCCGGCGTGCCGTGACCGGGGATGATTGACCACCGCAGGGTGCCTGCGTAGGGTCGAGCGGTTGCTCCTCCGGGCCCCTGGTAAAGTGGTGGCCTGGCAGCGATGCCCCCTGCACTCGTATTGCACCGATTCGGAGTTCTGACGTGAGCAAGCGCACCTATCAGCCGAACAACCGCCGTCGCGCGAAGACCCACGGCTTCCGGCTGCGCATGCGCACCCGGGCCGGCCGCGCCATCCTCGCCAACCGGCGTACCAAGGGCCGCGGCAAGCTGTCGGCCTGAGCCGACGCTGGGCCGGGCCCGGAATGCCCTGGTAGTCGTGCTGGCCGCGGCGCAGCGACTGCGGAAGAGCAGCGACTTCACCGCAGCGTTTCGTGGTGGCCGCCGAGCAGGTCGCGGCACCTTGGTCGTCCATCTGCACATCGAGGAGCCGGCGCAAGCCTTCGAGGCGCGCGCCGGCTTTGTCGTGTCCAAGACCGTCGGCAACGCGGTGGTGCGCAACAAGGTGCGCCGCCGGCTGCGTCATCTGGTACGCCCCCGGCTCGGCGCCCTGCCCAGTGGTGCCACGCTGGTCGTCCGTGCGCTCCCGGCCGCCGCTTCGGCAACGTTCGAGACCCTGCGGGCCGACCTCGACGCGGCCCTGGCGGCCGCCCGATCTCCTCGGCGACGCCGATGAGCAGGGCCGCCCGCGTGCTGACCGCGCCGATCGTCGCGTACCGTCGGTACTTGAGCCCGGCGTTGCCGGCCCGCTGTCGGTTCTATCCCTCTTGCAGCGCGTACGCCCAGGAAGCCCTGGTGCGGCACGGCGCCGTGCGGGGGACGCTCCTCGCGATCTGGCGCGTGCTGCGATGCCACCCCTTCCACCCTGGCGGGTTCGACCCGGTACCTGACCCGATCCGTCACCGTCCGGCAGATGTGACTGGAGCCTGAATGAGTCTCGACTGGATCTACTACGCCATCTCGTGGATCCTCCTGCGCTGGCAGGGCCTGTGGGATGCGATCGGCGTGCCCGAGGGCCGGTTCCTCGGCACCAACTGGTCCTGGATCCTCGCGATCATCTTCCTGGTGGTCACGGTCCGGGTCGTGCTGTTCCCGGTCTTCGTCAAGCAGATCAAGTCGCAGCGCGCCATGCAGGCTCTGCAGCCCAAGGTCAAGCTGCTGCAGGAGAAGCACAAGGGTGACAAGGAATCGCTCCAGAAAGAAATGATGGAGCTGTACCGGACGGAGAAGGCGAACCCGCTGATGGGTTGCCTCCCGATGTTCCTGCAGGTGCCGGTCTTCCTCGGTCTGTTCCATGTCCTGCGGCGGCTGAGCCCGGACAATCAGGGCAAGACGCTGTACGGGTGGACCGTCGAGCAGTTCGAGAGCGCGACGCACGCCTCGCTGTTCACCGTCCCGCTGCCGGCGAAGTTCGGCTCGTCGGTGTCCGAGCTGGCCGCGCTGGAGGCCAACGGCACCACGGTGAAGATCATCGCGGCCGTGCTGGTGCTGATCATGATGGGTACGACGTACCTGACCAGCCGCCAGATGATCCTCAAGACGGGCTGGGCCGAGGACCCGCAGCAGAAGATGATCCAGCGCCTGATGCTCTACGGCATCCCGCTGTCGCTGCTGGTGTCGGGCTCACTGTTCCCGATCGGTGTGGTCATCTACTGGGTGACGAACAACCTCTTCACGCTGGCCCAGCAGCAGTGGGTGCTGCGGAAGTTCCCGCCGCCGCCGATGGTCGGGAAGAACGGGAGCACCGCGCGTACTCCGCCGGCCAAGGGCGCGCCCGCCAAGAGCAACGGCAAGGGTGCAGGGCCGGTGCAGCCGACGACGCGTACCGGTGGTCTCTTCGGCCGTAACAAGACCGTCGAGCCCGAGCCGCAGAGCCCGGTGGTCGACGCCAAGGCCCGCGCTCCCAAACCCGGCGCCAAGCCGACGAACCCGAAGAAGGGCGCCCGACCGGCGAACAAGCCACGGAGCTGACCTTCCGCACGAGACCTCGCCACGCCTCGGCGTGGGACAGCAATCACCACGGAGATGAAATAGTGACCGACACCAGCTCTACCTCCTCCGACACGGCCCCGGTCGAAGCAGAAACCGAGGCTCCCGAGGAGACCAAGACGTCGGAGACCGTTGCCTCGGACAGCGACCTGTTCCGGCAGAGCGAGATCGCCGCCGACTACGTCGAAGGGCTGCTGGACATACTCGACTACGACGGCGACATCGACGAGCTCGTGTCGGCGGGCCGGCCGATGGTCGAGGTGGTCGGCGGCCGGCTGCAGCCGCTGGTCGGCCAGCGCGGCGCCACGCTGGAGGCGTTGCAGGAGCTGACGCGGCTGGCGATCTTCCGGGCGACCGGGTCGCCGAGCCGTCTGCTGCTGGACATCGGCGGCTACCGCGCCACCCGGCGCAAGGAGCTGGCGGCGGTGGCGCGCAACGCGGTCGAGAAGGTGAAGGAGCACGGCGACGCGGTCCGGCTGGAGCCGATGTCGGCGTTCGAGCGCAAGTGCGTGCACGACGTCGTGAACGCGATCTCCGGCGTGGAGAGCGAGTCGGAGGGCGTCGAGCCCAATCGGCGGATCGTTGTGCGTGCGGCTGAGTGATGTCGTTTCCTGACTCCGGCCCGGGCGAGCCTTCGCCCGGGCCGTCGTCTGTTCAGCCCTCTTCCTCCGCCTCTTCGTCTTCGCCTTCGGCGGGGTCTTCGGCGCGGCCGCCGGGTGGGTTGCTCGAGGCGGCGCGAGCCGCGTTCGGGGATCGGCTCGACCTTGCTGTTGCGTACGCGGAAATGCTCATCACCGATGGCGTCTTGCGAGGACTCATCGGGCCGCGGGAAGCGCCCCGGATCTGGGAGCGGCACCTGATCAACTGCGCCGTCGTGTCCGAAAAGATCCGTATCGGCGCTTCGGTGATTGACGTCGGCTCTGGTGCCGGTTTGCCCGGTATCGTGCTGGCAGTGGCTCGGCCGGATCTCAGCATCACCCTGGTCGAACCGCTGGCACGACGAACCGCCTTCCTGTCCGAGGCGGTGACAGCGCTCGGCCTGGAGGCGACCGTCACGGTCGTCCGCGGCCGGGCGGAAGACATCGCCGGCGGACCCCCCGCTGCCGCCGATGTCGTCACCGCGCGGGCGGTGGCACCGCTGGACCGGCTCGCCGGTTGGTGCCTGCCGCTGGCCGCTGTGGGCGGCCGGCTGCTGGCGCTCAAGGGAGCCTCCGCCGCGGAGGAGGTCGCCGAGCACCGCGCGGCCGTCGCTCGGCTGGGCGGCTCGGAGCCGGTCGTCTCCCGGTGCGGCGTGGATCTGATCGACCCACCGACGACGGTGGTCGAGATCGTCCGCGAACGGGTCGTCATGCCTGCACGGTCGAAGCCGGCCACGGCGGCGGGCGACTCGGGGCGCAAGGCCGGACGATCCGGCGGGCGAGGCTCCGGGCAGAGGAGAACGCGGAGGGGATAGTCCGGATGGGCAGGCGCAGCGCACGCAAGCGATCAGGCAAGCAGCAGCGCGGTGCCCCCGACCAGGACCCTCCGGGGCGGATCGGCGCCGGCGAAACGCCCGCTGTCTCGACGCCCGAGCCGACTGTGGCGCCGCCTTCGCCGGCCAATCGCGGCTCGTTCATGTCGTCGGCGCCTCCCCGGGTGTCGATCTCTTCGGGGAATGCCGGGTCGCCCGCGTCGGCCGTCTCACAGTCTTTGCCGGCGCCGGAGGTGTGGTCGTCGGCCGGTGACGGCTCTGCTGCCGAGCCGCCGGAGAGTCCCTCTGCTCCGCTCGTTTCCCCGAGCTCGCCGGCGGTCCTTGCGTCGGCGACGCCTCGTCGTGGTCGTTCGTCTCCCCCGTCGGACCGTCCCGATCTTGGCACCGGTTCGGTCTATCGGCCGCCTGCCGTGGCGCGGCCCATGTCCGGATCTGGCTTGCCCGCTGACGCCCGGTCGAACGCCGGGCAATGGGGTGAGTCGCACCCGTCGCGGCCTTCTTCAGTTGGTCGGACGAGGCCTCGTCCCCGGCCTCATCCGGCTGACTTCGGACATCGGCCGAACGCATCGCCATCTGCGGCCTCGCCGTCCAGGCCCCTTCTTGCTGCTCCCTCCGAGGGGTCGTTGCCGACGGCGGCTCCGACGACGCATGCCGATAGCGGGACGCTCGTTGCCGGCAGCTCGAGCCGCCCGCGACCGTCCGACTCTGCGCCGACCGAAGTGCTGGAGCCGCCCTTGAAGGAGACTGGCTCGCCGTTCGGCTCGATGGGCGATGTGGTCGACCGCGACGGGGAGGAGTCCTGCGGCAGGCGAGCGATTTCGGACACCGGTTGGCCCGGCGTCGGGGGTCGTGCCTACGGAGCGCCGCTGGCGCTCGTACCCGGCTTCTTGGTCTTTGAGACGCACGACACAGCGCGCGCGGCGCTCCCGGCGCATGCCGGTCTTCTGGCTGCCAGGAGCGGCGAGCCGGCGTTATCCACAGGCCTCGATTTGGGTCTTGCTGGCGACGCGCCCTTGGTCCTAGCCTGGTCACCCTCGGCGTTGACGGCGCCGACTTCAGCTTCCAGCTCGCTCTCCTCGATCGACGCGGCAACGCTTTCAGGTGACGTCTCGTCGGTCGTCTCGACTAGGACTACTCCAGCGGTGGATGTGGTTCACGATGCGTCGCCCTATCAGGCGGACAGGCGTGGCAACGCCCGCCCGACGGCCGTAGGCTGGCCGCGCGTCGATAATGTGGACCGGTTGGCGGGCCCACCCGATGCACCGCCTTCTGCCCCATCCGGTGCATCGCCCGACGGTACCGAGGCGGGCTCACGCGGTGCCGACCCATTCCAAGCAGGCAGGGACAAGACGGTGCATGAGTACGGCAATGGCCTCGACGACGGGCGTCTCAGCGGACGCGTGGTTTCACGTGAAACCAACCCATCCACGGGCATGAGTCCGTCTGCATCCGGCGATTCATACACCGACGGACCGGCTTCGACCGGAAGCACTGGATCATCGGTGGGCGCCCCCGAGGGCGGTGGTCAGGGAGTGCCGCAGCCGCGGGTAGGCACGGGCTACGCAGGATCACAAGCCTCCGGCGGTCAGGTGTACGGCACGCCGGTCGGTCCGCAGTCAGCCGACGGCGGGTACTCGCCGGAGCCGCGGAACCCCGCGCCCTCGCCGCGCTCGGATGCCCCTGGCCCGGTGGCTCAGGTCTCGGGCTCCGCTCCCGTGCCGGGTGTACCGGGAATACCGGTGCAAGAGGCTGACGGTGACACGGACGAGCATGTTTCACGTGAAACGCCGGGCCGGGATGAAGACGATCCGCCGCTTGCCATGGAAGCGTTGCGTGCTGTGCAGATCCTCAATCCGAGCGGTGAGATCACTATGCCGCGGCCTGATCATCCGAGGGTTCTCTGCGTCGCCAACCAGAAGGGTGGCGTTGGTAAGACCACAACGACCGTCAACCTCGCGGTTGCGCTGGCGCTCCACGGCAACCGCGTACTGGTGGTCGACCTCGATCCGCAGGGTAACGCGTCCACCGGGCTGAACGTGCCGCATCACGCCGGCGTACCCGACGTCTATGACTGCCTGATCGACAACGTGCCGCTGAGCGAGGTGGCGCAGGCGGTCGAGGGGATCCCGAACCTGTTCTGCGTGCCGGCGACGATCGACCTGGCCGGTGCGGAGATCGAACTCGTGTCGGTGGTCGCTCGAGAGTCCCGCCTGCAGCGTGCGATCGCCGCCCACCCGGAGAAGTTCGACTACGTCTTCATCGACTGCCCGCCGTCGCTCGGCCTGCTGACGGTGAATGCCCTGTGCGCGGCGCAAGAGGTGCTGATTCCCATCCAGTGCGAGTACTACGCACTGGAGGGCCTCAACCAGTTGATCAATAACATCAACCTCGTGCGCCAACACCTGAACCCGACGCTGGACGTTTCGACGATCCTGCTGACCATGTACGACCGCCGTACGCGGCTGGCCGACGCGGTCGAGCAGGATGTGCGTAACCACTTCGGTGAGAAGGTCCTGCAGGCGGTCATCCCACGCAACGTCCGGGTTTCGGAGGCACCGAGCTACGGCCAGTCCGTGATGACCTACGACCCCGGCTCGCGCGGCGCTACCAGCTACTTCGAAGCCGCTCTGGAGATCGCGATGCGTGGGGTCAAAAACGGAGGCACCGCATGAAGAACCGTCCACGGGGAGGCCTCGGCCGGGGCCTGGGCGCATTGATTCCAACCGCGCCGGCCGCCGCCGTTGCGACAGAGGAGGCAAGTCCTCCTCCCGCGCCTCCGCCGGCGCCGACGCAGTTCACGGCACCGCCCGAGCCGGCACTTGAGCCCGAGCCCGACCCGGAGCCGCAGCCGCTGCGCAACGAACCGACCAGCGAGCTGGCTCCGGTGCCCGGCGCGCGCTTCGCCGAGCTTCCAGTCACGGCGATCGTGCCCAACCCGAAGCAGCCGCGGCACGTCTTCGACGAAGAAGCCCTCGAGGAACTGAAGATCTCCATCCAGGAGGTCGGGTTCCTTCAGCCCATCGTCGTGCGCGACCTCGGCGACGGTCACTATGAGCTCGTCATGGGTGAGCGCCGCTGGCGTGCGGCGCAGGCGGTCGGCAAGGAGTCGATCCCGGCGATCGTCCGCGACACACGCGACGACGCCATGCTGCGCGATGCCCTGCTCGAGAACATCCACCGCGCCAACCTGAACCCCCTCGAAGAGGCGGCCGCATACCAGCAGCTACTCGACGAGTTCGGAGCGACGCACGAGGAGCTGGCGAAGCGCATAGGGCGCAGCCGCCCGCAGATCTCGAACACGATCCGCCTCCTGAACCTCCCCGCTCCGGTCCAGCGCCGAGTCGCGGCCGGCGTCTTGTCGGCGGGCCACGCGCGGGCGCTGCTCAGCCTCGACGACGGCGAAGCGCAAGAGCAGCTGGCGTTGCGCATCGTCGCCGAGGGCCTGTCGGTACGCGCCACCGAGGAACTGGTGTCACTGGCGATTGCGGACGGCCCGGCGAAGAAGGCAACCCCGTCCCGGCGCCCGAAGGTGCACGCGCCGGCCTTGAACGACTTGGCCGAGCGACTGTCGGACCGGTTCGACACACGGGTCAAGGTCGACATTGGACGGAACAAGGGCAAGATCACGATCGAGTTCGCGACGGTCGACGATCTCGAGCGGATAGTGGGCATGATCGGCGTAGAGGAAGAAGGCGCCGAGGGCTGACTTCCGCGTCAGCGGGGGCGCTGGCGGGGTTGAGACCGCAAGGCACGTGAGACTGGCGGATCACGTGCCTTCTTCATGCCCGGCTCCACAATGTAGCGATGACTCTGACCTGCGGCGCAACGGCCGCGACAGTTTAATGTTAAACAAATTCTGTCAGAGCGATTCTCCTGAGGTTTGGATCTTCGGGCGAACTACGCCGCTGTCGTTCTAGATGGCCAAGATCGAGTGTTTGGCGGAAAGTCGCTCGGCGATTAGCGCGCGCGATGGCAAAGTCAAGACAACGCGCTCAGCCTGTCGCAAGAAAGCCGCGGAACCCTGGCCGATAGCAGGCAAAAGGCGCTGTCGCATCAGTCTCCATGTTCGACACCGTTCGGTGGTCCGACGCGAAGATAGTTCGCGTCCATTCGGGCGGCGTCCCCTCGTGGAACCTTGCGTGACGCGTTCGACTGCCCTTGTTGCGGCGTGCGTTAGGTGCCATCCGGAGAACGTCGATGCGGCCCAGCGGGCGATGATCACCGGTGCGGCGAGGATGCCCGCGCGTGTGGGAGCTTGAGAATGAGCGCGCCTGTAGCGCAGCCCGCCAGGTGAGATTGCCGAGAGACGACCGCCTGGTTCTCGGCGGCCTGGTTCTCGGCGGCCTGGTTCTCGGCGGCCTGGTTCTCGGCGGCCTGGCTCTCGGCGGCCTGGCTCTCGACGGCCTGGCTCTCGGCGGCCTGGCTCTCGACGGCCTGGCTCTCGACCGCTTGGCCGCCGACCCTGGCCTCGACCGCGGTCGCCGGCCCTCGGCTCTCGGCCGTCCCTCGGCCCTCAGTCCCTCCCCTTGACCGTTGGCCTTGACCGTTGGCCTTGACCGTTGGCCTTGACCGTTGGGCTTGACCGTTGGGCTTGACCGTTGGGCTTGACCGTTGGGCTTGACCGTTGGGCTTGACCGCTGGCTTGACCGCTGGGCTTGACCGCTGGGCTTGACCGCTGGGCCTGACCGCTGGGCCTGACCGCTGGGCCTGACCGCTGGGCCTGACCGCTGGGCCTGACCGCTGGGCCTGAC
>NZ_JBFAZH010000072.1:10550-13538 GCF_040681735.1 Actinoplanes sp. NPDC051633
GACCGCTGGGCCTGACCGCTGGGCCTGACCGCTGGGCCTGACCGCTGGGCCTGACCGCTGGGCCTGACCGCTGGGCCTGACCGCTGGGCCTGACCCCTGGCCTTGACCGTTGGGCCTGACCGTTCGCCTACACCGCCGCCACCAAGACGGCGACGTTCACCCCGTCGCCCCCCGCTGACCGCCGCGACGACCTACACGGCCCGGCTCACGGCGACCAACACCGATGGCGTCGCCTGGCCCTTGACGCCACTGGCCCTCGATCGCCGGCCTCGACCCGGCCCTCGACCGCCGACCGCCCGCGCCGGTCTCGATCGTCCGGTTCTGGATCGCCCGGTTCTGGATCGCCCGGCCCCCGACCGCGCGGAGCTACACCACCCGACTGCCCTTTCCTGACCCTCGACCCCGACCGTGGCCCCAGGACCCGTGGCGCTCGGTCATTGGCTCCCGACCGCTGGCCCTGACTGCCGGTCCCCGATCCCTGGCCCACGATCGCCGCCGTCGATTCTGGCCCTCGACTCTGGTCCTCGACCGCCGACTTCGATCGCGGCTCGCCATCCTTCGGTCGCGTCCGGTGCCACGACTCGCCGATCTTCGGCCGCGACCCGCTGACCCGCTGACCTTCGGCCGCAGACCATGGCTTCGAACCGCGACCGCCGATCCCCGGCCCTCGGTCTACGGCCTTGGCTTTCGACCGCCGGTTCCTCTGCGCTTCGCGCGCAGGCAGACGGCCAGCCCCCGACCGCCGTCCTTAAGGCCCGACTACCGGCGCTGATCACCGGCCGCCGATTTCGGTTGGACTGAGTGTGGGCGACGGCGATAGTCGTCTTCGGTGGGCTGATGGATCCTCCGCACACACGTGCGTCGCCGTCGTCGGCGGTGATGGTCGCACTTCTGCTGACTATGGCTGGCGATTGACAACCACGGTTCGTCCGCGAGCATCACCCAGGCCGAGAACCACCTACCGAAAGGGGCTGCGCTCACTGAGCGCGCGGCCGAAGCCAATGATTGGACGGGTACTCGGTCCACCGCGGCAGCTGCTTGATGGACCCAGGGCTGCTACCCCTGCTGCCTGGCAGGGAGGTCATGGCCGGCCGCGCGCGCGTCGGATCGGCCTCGCCCGGGGACGGTGCGCCGAGAGTGGCCGCTTGTGCGACAGCAGAGGCGGGATGTCGATTCGGTGTCCCGATGGCTCGGAATTGTCGGCATGGCTCAAGCTCTTCGTTCCACCTTTGATCCCATTATCGAGAGCTCAACCAGAGTCTTGTTGGGGCCGACGATCGCGAACGCGTCAGAGCTGCGACGAAGGGATGATGTTTCACGTGAAACATCAGCCGTGTATCCGGTCAGCAGACTGGCCGTGGGGCTCAAGGCAACGATGGGCGGCAGAAGCCACTTGCGCGATCATCATCTTCCGGGTGGTCCTGACTGCCGCCTGCGTCTGCGGAGGTGGTGGTAGTTCTTACGGCGCGATCCGCGGATGAGGTGTCACCTCGGGAGCTGCCGTGGTGGCACCGGCTCGTCGCCGTGGTGCGCCGGCAGGCTCGTGGCTGTGGTGCCGGCAGGCTCGTGGCTGTGGTGCCGGCAGGCTCGTGGCTGTGGTTTCGGCAGGCTCATGGCCGTGATGGTGCCGGCGGGCTCGGGCGCTCGCGCCCATGGCTTGAATCGGAAGCCCGTGAACTGCGTCCACCGATAATCCAGCTTCGTGCCGGGTCGATCGACCACGCCGGTTCCTATGTCGCACTTCCTCAACCTTGATCGGCTCGAGCACGCTTTCCGGGGCGACTTCCGGGGCGACGGCCTGCTTCCGGTGCACCGGCCGTATGGCTGGTTTCGCGAGTTGGCCGGCCGCCAACCCCACTCCAAACCGGCAAGCGGTTCATGGTCGTCTCTCGGCTGGCCGATCCACGCTCGAGTAGGTCGTTCAGGAGTTTGCGCGCGCTTTGGGGCGGGGCCGTAGCAGGAGCCACCGTGGTGTTGTTTGAGCGAGGCCGGGACTCGCCTATGTGAGGGGCGGCATGGGGCGAGCGGCGAACACTACGCCTTGGCCGACGCCATCACAGCAGGGGTGACGCGACCTGCCTCCAACCGTCAGAGTTCAGCGGCAGGGCTGGATTCGAGTCTTCGGTTGATCCCCTCCCTCGCCGAACCGTGGCCAGCCCATGTTTCACGTGAAACATGGAGCGAGGTGCTCAAGGATTTCTCCACACCACCATGGGGCACTTGACGTGATGTCTTTGGGGGACGTACAAGCCGCGTTCTTGAACTCCATGCGACGACTTTCGGTTTCACCTCGCTTGTGGCTACACCAGAGCCGGCTGAGGCCAATGGCAGACTGGCGAGCGACGGGGAGGAATCGATCACCGCGCCGCGTCCCCGCATTGACTTCCCACGGCGGCGTCATGCCAAGCTCGGTAGGGCTACACCCGCCAGCTCACGCTAGCGCCGAGATCGCGGAGCAACGTGTTCGGCCTCAGGAAGCCCCCACCCGCTCAGTGCTGCCGACGGGTCAGCGAGACCGAGCCGACGACGCGCGCACCGGTAACGACGCCGATCGCAATCAAGACACCGCTTCGCTCGACATGACTGCTGGTCTCGCGCGTCCCTGCCGATCAAGGCCTCAGTCCATGCTCCCGCGACAGGCACGGGCGCTCTGTTGTCCGTCAAGCGAAGGCAAGCTCGCCGTGGGCGGTGCGCCGCACGTTCGCCGCTCGAGCCGAGTGATCTGGCAGCGCGATGTTTCACGTGAAACGAAGCCCGAGGGGCTCCTATCTTGAACCGATCGAACGCTCGATGATTTGCCCAGGTATCACGCCGCCAGCGAGGTATGGCCGACGCCTGGAACGAGTGGGTGGCCCTCCGCGGCCATCAGCTGATGCGGTGTTGAGCCAACCCGCCTTAGATTCAGGCGGTCAAGGCAACACACTCGGCGGGGGTGCGGTAGCCGAGGCATTTTCGGGGTCGGTTGTTGAGTCGGGCGGCAAGGGCGTC
>NZ_JBFAZH010000073.1:0-13512 GCF_040681735.1 Actinoplanes sp. NPDC051633
CCGCACTCAAAGAGATCATGGACATGGACGGCGCCGTCGGCGTCGCGCTCGTGGACCACACGAGCGGCATGGCCCTCGGCACCGCCGGTGGCGGCAAGGAGCTCGACCTGACGGTCGCCGCGGCCGGGAACACGGACGTGGTCCGGGCCAAGCTGCGCGCGATGGAGATGCTCAACCTCACCGAGAAGATCGAGGACATCCTGATCACGCTCGACACGCAGTACCACCTGATCAGGCCGCTGACCAGCCGCTCGGGCAAGGGCCTGTTCCTGTACGTGGCCCTGCGCCGGGACCGGTCGAATCTCGCGATGGCGCGCCATCAACTCCGCAAGATCGAGGCGGACCTCGACGTCTGACCCCGGTGAACCACACGTAGGCGGGGAGGGCTTCGCACCACCCGGCCCTCCCCGCCCCCGCATTTCGTGATTACCTGGTCGGGTGACGCATCCGATCATGTTCGATGACAAGGATCCGCTGCTCAAGCGGGTGCGGAAGCTCGCTCTTGCGCTTCCGGACGCCAACGAGAAGGTCTCGCACGGGCGGCCCGCCTTCTACACCGTCAAGGTGTTCGCCTACTACGGCGGCTCGCAGAAGATCGACGGCGAGTGGCACTCGCACGATCACGCGATCATGGTGCCCACCGACCCCGGCGAGCGCGAGGCGCTGCTGCAGCGCGACGACGCCTTCCTGCCCGCCTACCTCGGCCCCTCCGGCTGGGTCGGCATCGATCTCGGCAAGCACACCGACTGGGACGAGATCGCCGAGCTGCTCGACGCCGGCTACCGGCGCACGGCCGGCAAACGGCGCGTCGCCGCTCTGGACGCTCAGGCGTCGGGCAGGCGGTCGCCCTCCTCGTAAGTGGTGCGCAGGACGATCCCGGCGACCCGGCTCCCGGACAGCGCGAGCCGATAGCGTCCGGCCACCATCCAGGTCCCGCCGGCGTGGCGGTGGTATCCGCGGACGTTGCACTCCGCGACGTCGCCGGTGACCACGATCGGGCCGAGCAGATGCTGGGTGCCGTCGAAGCGGGGCAGGAAACCCCGCCACTGCTCGACCAGGGTGTCCGCGGGCACCCGTTCCGGTTCCCCGCCGAACAGAGACGTGTAGTCGGTGTCGACCTCGTCGGCCAGCCCGGCCCGGACCGCGGCCCAGTCCCGGTCGTCGACGGCGTGGAAGAACCGCACGATGTCGTCGGTCGTACTCATCGCTTCACCCCCAAGGTGCGGCGGAAGTGGTCGTCGGCGGCGTCGAGCGCGAACTCGACCTGGGCGGGCCGGTCGTAGAAGTCGGTCTGCTCCCCCGTACCCCACACGACCTCGCCCTTCATGGCGGCCGCGACCGAGCGGACGTGATCGGGGAACACGCAGCCGTCGCTGTGCACGAACACCGACGGGGTGCGGACCGCGGCGGCCGGGTCCAGCCCGTCGAAGGTGAGCCAGTGCGCCCAGGTCAGCTCCGTCATCTCGTTGCGCCAGGCGGGCACCGCGCCGCGCTCCGGACTGGCGTAGTAGTCCATCTCGATGAACATGCCCGCCCGGTCGTCGCCGGCGGCATAGGCCGGCACGGTTTCGAGGTCGCCGTCGAGCAGCCACCGCCGGGCGGCGGCGTCGGCGCGGGCGAGGCGGTCCGCGACGCCGTCCGCACCGCCGTAGAACCCGGCCACCGACCGGGCGTCGTGGAACCACCCGGCGACCGACGCGAAGGAAGAGATCGGCGCGCCGGCGGCCAGAGCGGCCACGGTGTACTGAGCACTCGCGCAGATCGCCAGCGCCCCCGGGCCGCCGGGCGCGACCGTGGACAGGCCGGCCACGAACCGGGCGACGGCGGTGAGGTCGGCGATCTTGCTGGCCGGCATCTCGGTCTGCCGCAGCACGCCGCCGCTCGCGCCGAAGCCGGCGAAGTCGAACGTGACGGCCGCGTATCCGCGCGCGGCCAGCTTCGCGGCGTACAGGTCGGCCATCTGCTCCTTGACGGTCAGCCAGGAGCCCATCACGATCACCGCGGGCAACGGCTCGAGGGGGTCGCCGGGGGGCCGGTGTACGTGGACGGCGAGAGGCACGTCGGCGCTGGTCAGCACCAGGGAAGTCACGGGCATTCCCCCACCGTGCCCGGTCTTTGTTTCGGCGATCAGGTCGAATCTTGCTCGATTCGGTGAACACGCAGGGCCGACGGCGGGACTCCGTGATGCCGGCGGAAAAGGCGCCGGAAATGACTGAGGTTGCCGAAGCCCACCGTGGTGGCGATCCGGTCGATCGGCAGCGCCGTGGTCGACACCAGCAGCCTGGCCCGGTCCATCCGCCGAGCGGTCACGAACGCGTGCGGCGCCATCCCGGTGGTCGCGCGGAAGCACCGGTGGAAGTGGTACGGGCTCAGCGAGACCTCGCCGGCCAGATCGTCCAGCGTCAGCACCTGGCCGAGGCGCGCCTCGACGTGCTCGGCCACGCGGTTCACCTCGCTCACCCCCAGGCGCCCGGCGCGCTGCGTGGCGTACGAGTCGAGGAGGTGGTCGGCGAGCCGGTGCGCGAGGGTGCTGGCGGCCACGTCGGACAGGCCGGTGGCGTGCGCCCGGCGCAGCCGCGACGCGATCGCGAGCACGGTGCCGTCGAACTCCCCGATGCGGGGCGCGATCCGCCGGCCGTCCAGAAGGGCTGGATCCGGATACATCTCCAAGGCCTCGATGTGCTCGTGAACGCGCAGCCAAGTCACCGGATCCGGGCCGGAGACGATGGTCACCCCGGGGGCGTGGTCGCCGCGGACGGTGCGGCCCCCGGTCGCGTAGACGACGTCGCGGTGCCCGCTGAACGCCACCCCGACCTGGCCTGGCTTCGTCGTCGTCGCGCGGTCGTGCGACGGCAGCCAGGCGTGTTCGGTACGCAGGCCCGGCCAGTGGCGGACGGTGAACGACGCGGTCGGCACCCTCGCAAGGGTGCCACTTCTGCAAGATGCCATCGACTGGTACTGTGTGGCGCACAGTACTAGGTGGTGCTATGGACGAGATGTTGAGCCGGCTCGAGGCCGAGCTGCGGCGCGGCACGCTGGTGCTGGCCGTGCTGTCCGGCCTGCACGAGAAGCGGTACGGATATGAGCTGCGCCGGTCGCTCACCGAGGCCGGGCTGCCGGTCGAGGAGGGCACGCTCTATCCGCTGCTGCGCCGGCTGGAGTCGCAGGGCCTGCTCGAGAGCGAGTGGGACACCGACGGCGGTTCACCCCGGCGCTATTACCGGCTCGGCGCCGACGGCCGCCGGGCGCTCAAGCTGCTCACCGAGGCCTGGCGTCGCCAGGTCACGGTGCTCGACACGCTGCTCAGCGACTGACCTGCACGGACTGACTTGGGGGCCGGAGTGAATGCCGACGATGTGCTGGACAGCTATGTCACCGCGGTGGCCCGGCGGCTGCCGCTGCGGCGGCGCGCCGATGTCGCGTACGAGCTGCGCGGCCTGCTCGCCGATGAGCTGGCCGAGCGGGCGTCCGCCGCCGGCCGCGAGCCGGACGAGGGTCTGGCGGTGTCGATGCTCCAGGAGTACGGCAGCCCGGCCGAGACCGCGGTCCGCTATCACCGGCCGTTCACGATCGTCCCCGCCGGGGACACGCCGTATTTCGTGGTCGCCGTGCTGGCCGGCGGGGCGGCGGTGTCGCTGACCGGGCTGTCGCCGCTGGTCTTCCTGGCGTGGATCGGCGCGGTCGTTCTCGCGTACACGACAAGGGGTTTGATCCAGCGCAACCACCCGGCGGCCTTCGCCTGGAGGCCGCGCCCGCTCCCCGATCCGGACCGCGCGTCGCGCGTGGCCGGGATCGCGACGGTGGCGGCGTGGGGCGCTCTGACAGCGCTCTACCTCTGGCCCGGACCCATCGTCGCGGCGCTCACCGGTGGCCGGGTCGCGCCCGCGGACCTGGCCTACAGCGAATCGTTCCGCGACCAGTGGCGGATGCCGTGGCTGGTCGGCCTGATCGCGGCGGTGATCGTGGTGCACCTGATCGCCGTCGTGCGTGGCCGGTGGACCGGCGGGACGCGGTGGGCGCGCATCCTGGTGACCGCGTCCGCGGCGGTTCAGCTCGGCTGGCACGTGAGCTACGGAGACGTGTTCGCCCGGCCGGCCACCGACGACGCCGCGCTCCCGCTGATCGGGCTGACCTCCGCCGCAATCATGGCGATCGTCGGCATCCAGCTCTTCCGCGAGTGGGCACGCGTGCGGCCGGCCCCCCAACACAGTGGTAGCCCAGCCACGGGTCCGGGCCTCGGATAGGTGGCTCGGCTACCAGTTTCGCCGACGACCCGCCATTGACAGCCGTCTTTGCGTGGACGAGGCTTGGGAGCGCTCCCATCACCTCCTCAGGAGGCAGCCGTGCATCAGTTCCTCGCCGCCGCCATGCTCGCCGGGCTCCTGCAGGCCCCGGCCGCCGCGTCCACGACCGTGGACATCGACGTCCGGGCCGGGCTCGCGACCGTGCCCGCGACCGCCATCGGCGTCAACCACGCCATCTGGGACGCCGAGCTCGGCACCCCGGCCGTCGCCGACCTGCTGCGCGAAGCCGGCGTCGGGATGGTCCGGTACCCGGGCGGGTCCTATGCGGACATCTACCACTGGCGGGATCACACCGCGCCGGGCGGATACGTCGCGCCGGGGACCGACTTCGACACCTTCATGGCGGCGGCGCAGCGGACCGGCGCGGAGCCGATGATCATCGCCAACTACGGGACGGGCACGGCGCAGGAAGCCGCCGACTGGGTGCGCTACGCCAACGTCACCAAGGGTTACGACGCCACGTACTGGACGATCGGCAACGAGAACTACGGCAACGGCCACTACGGCGCGGCCTGGGAGGCCGACGATCACGCCGACAAGAGCCCCAGGGAGTACGCCGCGAACGTGGTCGCGTACTCGGCCGCCATGAAGGCCGTCGACCCGGACATCAAGGTCGGCGCGGTCCTCACCATGCCCGGCAACTGGCCCGACGGCATCGTCGGCCCCGGCGACACCGGCACCTGGAACGAAGAGGTGCTCACCCGGGCCGGTGCGGCCATCGACTTCGTCGACGTGCACTGGTATCCGTCCGACGCGCTGGCGAAGACCGGCCAGATCACCGACGCCGTGCACCTGCTCCGGCAGCAGATCGACGAGCTCGCCGGCCGTGACCTGGGGATCAGCCTGACCGAGATGAACGTCGACGTCGGCATGAACACGCAGCCCGGCGCGCTGTTCCTCGCCGACGCCTACAGCGGGCTGCTGGAGCAGGGCGTCTTCACGGTGCAGTGGTGGAACGTCCACAACGGAATCGGCACCGTCTCGACGATCGCCGGGCAGCGCGACTACGGCGACTTCGGGCTGCTCTCCAGCGGCGGGTGCAACGCCGACTCCATCTGCGAGCCGGCCCTCAACACGCCGTTCGCGCCGTACCACGCGCTCTCGCTGACGAGTTCCTTCGCGCAACCCGGCGACCGGCTGGTCGGCGCCGGCTCCAGCGATCCGCTGGTCGGCGCGCACGCCGCCCGCCGGCCCGACGGCAGCCTGGCGGTGCTGCTGGTCAACAAAGACCCGTCCCGCGACCACGACGTCACGCTGAACTATCACGGCTGGGCACCGTCGACGGCCACCCCGGTCGTCAGCCTCTACGCCAACGGGGCCTCGGCGGTGGCCACCGCGCCGGCCGGCACCGCGCGCAGCCAGACGCTGCCCGCGTACTCGTTGACGCTGCTGACGTTGCGCCCGGCCGGCGCATCCGCCGGGCCGCGAGCGCCGGCCGAGCCGGCGGCGAGTGGGGTCACCGACCGCACCGCGACGATCTCCTGGCCCGCGGTCGCGCCCGGCCTGAAGTACGAGGTCTACCGCCAGCACGGCGGGGCGAGCGAGCAGATCGGGGAGACCACGGGTACGTCGCTCACCGCGCGCAACCTGGAGCCCGGCCGCCGCTACACGGTCAACGTGCTGGCCCGCGACGCCGCCGGCCGGCTGTCCCCCGCGTCGCCGCCGCTGACCTTCACGACGACGAGCCCGGCCACCTCGACCTGCACGGTCGAGCTGACCCGCACCACCGACTGGGGCAACGGGTTCGTGTGGTCGCTCGACATCACGAACAACGCCGACCGGCCGGTGACCGGCTGGACGCTGGCCTTCACCTGGCCGACGACGTGGCAGAACGTGACCGGCGGCTGGAACGCGACGTGGCAGCAGACGGGCACGACGGTGCGGGTGACCGGCGACGGCACCCTGGCCGCGGGCGGCACGACGAACGTGGGCTTCACCGGCGCCTACAGCGGCCCGAACGTCCCGCCGTCGGTCTTCACCCTGAACGGCACGGTCTGCAGCTAGTCCTCGACGCGGAAGCCGATCTTCAGCGTGACCTGGTAGTGGGCCACGTCGCCGTCGACGACCTGGCCGCGGATCTGCCCGGTCTCGAACCACTCGATGTTGCGCACGGTCTGCGACGCCTTGCGCAGAGCGGTCCGGATGGCGTCGTCCACACTCGTCGGGCTGCTCCCGACGATCTCGCTGAGCCGGTAGACGTGGTTGCTCATGGCAGTCTCCTCACCTTGGGGGTACAGCTTCTCGCAGATCCGCCCGCCACGTCCGGCGTCCGGCGAAACGAATGCGGCCAAAGCTCGGCACCCGATCGGGTGATGACCACGGCGGGCGAGTGTCCTTTACGGTGGGTCGGCCTCTTCGACACGCTGGGTGGACATCATTGCTTGACGACGGCTTTTTTCCGGAGCCAGCAGAGCTCAAGGGCAGGACCGCGACCCTCCTGGAGAAGACGGAGACGTTACGGCACACCGGATTCGAGCCCGAGAAGCTCGCCCAGGCGGTCGTGGAGCGGCAGGAGGAGCTGCGCACGAAGCTGGCGCCGCAGCTGACCGACCTGCTGGCCGCTCGAACGGCCGTCCGCAACCTCGCCGCGACGATCCAGGCCGTCCTGCTCACCATGCTGGGGATCGCGCTGACCGTGGTCGGCCTGTTCCACAGCGATTTCAAGTATCTCGACCAGCTGACGGACGGTGTGGTCTTCTGGACCGTCACGCTGGCCGACGTCGCGCTGCTGGCCCTCATCGTCGCGGTCGTCGCCGGGATGATCCAGCGCAACCTGGCCCGGGCGGCAGCGCAGGAAGACTTCGACAGAGCCCTCGACATCGAGATCCGCCCGCTGCTGCGGAGCATCATCAACGACTGGGAGGAGAACGAGGCCTACGGCAACGAGTTCGACGCGCAGGACGGGCCGGCCCTGGTCGAGCTCGCTACCGAGGCGACCATCTCGTCGCGCAGCTTCACCCAGGTCCGCGAGTTCATCGCCAGCCACGACTCGTCCGCGATCGGCATCGCGGGCAATCGCGGCATCGGCAAGTCGACCGTGATGGACCGCTTGGAGCAGGACAAGGAGCTCGACTGCCTCACCGCCCGGGTGCAGGCTCCGGTGCTCTACGACGCGGCCGGTCTGATCCGTCTGATCCACGTCCGGCTCGCCGAAGCCGCCACGAAGCACACCTCCGACGGGCCGTCCCAGCCGCCGCCCGTACTCGAGATGGTCAGAGTCGTCGCCAAGGCTGTCGGGGCGTTCTTCTTCGCCGTCGTGCTGATGGTCACGGTTCTCCTGGAACAGGACAACTTCTCCAGCGACAACAAACCCTGGGAGGTCGGCGTCGCCTCCGTGCTCGCGATCGCCGTGTCCGGTGCCCTGGTCGCCTATGGCGTGTCACGCTTGCTGCCCGCCGCCCGCCGCGAGGCGTTGCTGCGCTCCACCTCCCGCGACATCCCGACCTTGGGCCGGCAACAGCTGGCGATGCTGGAGCACACCACCGAGGTTCAGACCACGAGCGCCGGCCGGCTCGCCATCGGCCGGTCCTTCGTCAACCGGCAGCAGCAGGTCAAGCTGACCGAGAACACGTTGACCCACGCGGAGAACGTGGCGCGGCTGCGCCGATTCTTCGAGAGGCTGGGCGTCGAGGCGAACCGCGTCCTGATCTGTGTGGACGAGCTCGACAAGATGAGCAAGCCGGACGACGTGATCGCCACGATCAACAGCATCAAGGACCTGATGCACGTGCCGGGCGTCCACTTCGTCGTCTCCGTCTCCACCGACGCCATGCACCAGTTCGCCATGCGCGGCGTTCCGCTGCGTGACGTGTTCGACTCGACCTTCGACGCCGTCGTCACCGTGCGGAGGATGACGTTCGACGAGGCCCGGCAGGTGCTGCGGAGGCGCACGATCGAGTTTCCGGTGCCCGCCATGATGTTCTGCCACGCCTGGTCCGGCGGTGTGGCGCGAGATCTCATCCGCACCGCCAGGGCGTGCGTCGATCTGCGTAAGAACTCCGCGACGGCGATACCGATCGAGAGACTCGTCGCGACCATCCTGCGCGACGACCTGGTCGAGATCCTGAACGCCGCGGTGGCGAAGCTGCGGACCGCCGATGCGACCAAGGAGTCGAAAGCCCTCTACCGGGTCTACCACCGCTTGAAGACCGGCTCCGATCCCCTGACCGACGAGATCGACCGAAGCCACCGCCGGGTGATCGACGTCGCCCTCGGCGAGGCCGACGGCGAGGCGGGGGCGATGGCGCACGCGCTGCCCCAGCTCCTACAGCTGGCAGCTCTGACCGCTCACCTGTTCGCCACCGGCCGCAGGCCCGCCGAGTGGCGCGACGACGAGCTGGTGACCAGGGTCGAGAAGCTGGCGGAGATCCGGTCCGCGCTCAACGTGCATCCCGACGCCGCGGCGGCGCTGCTCGACGAGACGAAGGTCGGCCTGCTCGGTTCGATCCGCATGCGTCTGGCCAAGTCGGCCTGACGCCGCCTGTACGGCGAAAGTATCGACCTACTTCAGAATGGCGCCATGTTACGCATGACGATGGTGCCGCTGGTCGCCGCGCTCGCGCTCGCGGCAGGCTGCTCCGAACCCGGCGCCGCGCCGTCGGCGGCCCCGTCGGCAGCTCCGTCGGCGACACCGTCGGTGTCGCCCTCCGTCGACGACGCCGCCGCGATCAAGGCGATCTGCCGGGAGGTGAACACCGCGGCCGTCGCCCAGGCCATCACCGCCGCCCTGGCCATCGGCGGCAAGGACCCCGATGCCGCCATGCGCGGCAAGGTCTCGGAGAGCTACCGCAACTTCGGCAGCGGCCTGCGGCTGCTCGCGTGGCCCGACGCGCCGACCCGGCTCCTCGTGCCGCTGCTCGACTGGGCCAAGGCCAGCTCCGATGTGGCGGCGTACGTCGCCCGGACGAAGCCGCCGAAGGGCATCGTCCTGGACCTCGGGCCCGCGAACACCCGGTGGCGGGCCGCGAAGACCCGCACCGAGAAGGTGTGCGGATTCGAGCTGGGACGTCCCGGAGGAGGGCCGAGCAATGGTCCGTAACGGATTCCTGCCGATCGTCGCCGTGCTGGCGCTGGCGGCCGGCTGCTCCGACTCCGGCGGCTACCGCGGCGGGCAGACGCCGACACCGGCGGCGCCCACCGCCTTCCCCCTCGACCCGAAGGAGCGCCAGGTCGAGTGCAAGTTCACCGATGACGAAGCGCTGTATCACTCGGTCGCCGTGAAACTCGCCCGCGGCGACAAGGACCAGATCGCGGGGGCCTACAGCGACCTCGGCCGGAGGCTCGCCTTTCTCGCCGTGTCGCCGGGCGGCACGCAGGAGTTCGCCGAAGCGCTGAGCGAGTGGGCCGGTGCCAGTGCCGACGTGGGCGCGTACGTCGCGAAGACGGCGCCGCCGAAAGGGCGCGGGATCGACTACGGCCCGTCCTACCCGCGGTGGGTCGAGGCCAAGAAGGCCGCCGAAAAGCTCTGCGGGCAACAACTGCCCAACCCTCAGAAGTCGAGTTAGCCGCCCGAGTTCTCCATCTCGGCGCCCTCGGGGACGGTGTCGTCGTCCCGGCTGTCCAGCCAGCCGTACGGCAGCGAGACCTTGCCCGGCGCATTCACCCGGCCGCGCGGCTGGCCCAGCGCCTCGCGGGGGAACGGCAGCGCCGGGTCCAGCTTGGCCAGCAGGTCGTCCAGCTCGGTCAGCGACCTGATCATCGCCAGGCTGCGGCGCAGCTCGCCACCCACCGGGAAGCCCTTGAGGTACCAGGCCACGTGCTTGCGGAAGTCGGCGCAGCCGTGCTTCTCGTCCTCCAGCGCCTCGACCAGCAGGTGGGCGTGCCGCGACATGATCGCGGCCACCTCGCCGAGCGTCGGCAGCCTCGGCTCGTAGGACGGATCGGTGAACGCCGCCTCCAGGTCCGCGAACAGCCACGGACGGCCGAGGCAGCCCCGGCCGACCACGACGCCGTCGCACCCGGTGAGAGCGGTCATCCGCAGCGCGTCCGACGCCTCCCAGATGTCGCCGTTGCCCAGCACCGGCACGTCGAGCGCCTGCTTGAGGGTCGCGATCGCCTCCCAGTCGGCCTGGCCGGAGTAGCGCTGCTCGGCGGTGCGCGCGTGCAGGGCCACGGCGGTCACCCCGGCGTCCTGCGCGATCAGGCCCGCTTCCACGTACGTGAGGTGGTCGTCGTCGATGCCCTTGCGCATCTTGATCGTCAGGGGGATCCCGGCCGGCGCGGCGGCCGCGACCGCCTCGCGGACGATGCGGCCGAAGAGCTTGCGGCGCCACGGCAAGGCGGAGCCGCCGCCACGGCGGGTGACCTTGGGTACGGGACACCCGAAGTTCAGGTCGATGTGATCGGCGAGCCCCTCGTCGGCGATCATCCGGACCGCGGCCGCGGTGACGGCCGGGTCGACGCCGTAGAGCTGGAGGCTGCGGAAGTCCTCGTCGTCGGCGAAGGCGATCATCTTGAGCGTCTTGGGGATCCGCTCGACCAGCGCCCGGGTGGTGATCATCTCGCACACGTACACGCCGCCGCCCTGCTCCCGGCAGAGGCGGCGGAAGGCGACGTTGGTGATGCCGGCCATCGGCGCCAGCACCACCGGCGGCGTAACGTCCTTCGTCCCGAACTTCAAACTCACGCCCTCAAGACTAGGTTGTCCGTCATGGTGCCCAGGAAGCTCGTCACTGTGTTCCACACGCCGACCTCGGAGTTCATGCTGCGGCTCGCCGTCGAGCTGGGCTTCCACTCGGTGCTCGTGGAGCCCGACCCGTCGGTGGTCCTGCCGGTCACCGTGCCGCACGGCGACCAGGTCGTCCGCGACCTGATTGCGGCCGGCCTGGACGAGCACACCGACGTGGTCCTCACCGACCACCACCGGCCGGAGATCGGCGACGTGCTCAAGCAGGCCCTGGAGGCGGAGACCCGCTGGATCGGCATCATGGGCAAGCCGTCGATCGAGGGCCCGCACGTCGCCGCGTTGAAGGCGCTCGGCGTCCCGGACGATGAGATGGCACGCGTGCACCGCCCGATCGGCCTCAACATCGGGAGCAGGACCCCGCCAGAGATCGCCGTGGCGACCCTGGCGGGGCTCATCGCCGACCGGAACGGCTGCCCCGGCGGCTTCGACTTCTCAGCAGCCGGGTAGGCGCTTGATCAGGTAGTCCTCGATCTGGTCGAGGGACACCCGCTCCTGCTTCATCGTGTCGCGGTCGCGGACGGTCACCGCGTTGTCCTGCAACGTGTCGAAGTCGACCGTGACGCAGAACGGCGTGCCGATCTCGTCCTGCCTGCGGTAACGCCGCCCGATGGCCTGCGAGTCGTCGAACTCGACCACCCACCGCTTGCGCAGCAGCGCGGACAGCTCCTTCGCCTTCGGCGACAGCTCCGGGTTGCGCGACAACGGCAGCACCGCCACCTTGACCGGCGCCAGCCGCGGATCGAAGCGCATCACCGTGCGCTTGTCCACGCCGCCCTTGGTGTTCGGCGCCTCGTCCTCGTCGTACGCCTCGAGCAGGAACGCGAGCACCGCCCGGGTCAGGCCGGCCGCGGGCTCGATCACGTACGGCACCCAGCGCTCCTGCTTCTCCTGGTCGAAATACGACAGGTCGACGCCGGAGTGCTTCGAGTGCGTGGTCAGGTCGAAGTCGGTGCGGTTGGCGATGCCCTCGAGCTCGGCGAACTCGGTGCCGCCGAACATGAATCGGTACTCGATGTCGACCGTCCGCTTCGAGTAGTGCGAGAGCTTCTCCTTCGGGTGCTCGAAGAAGCGCAGGTTCGACTCGGTCAGGCCGAGCCCGGTGTACCAGTTCCAGCGCTGCTCGAGCCAGTACTCGTGCCACTTCTCGTCGCTGCCCGGCTCGACGAAGAACTCCATCTCCATCTGCTCGAACTCACGCGTACGGAAGATGAAGTTGCCCGGCGTGATCTCGTTGCGGAAGCTCTTGCCGACCTGCGCGATGCCGAACGGCGGCTTCTTGCGGGCCGCGGTGGCCACGTTGTTGTAGTTGACGAAGATGCCCTGCGCGGTCTCGGGCCGCAGGTAGTGCAGGCCCTCCGCGCTCTCGGTCGGGCCGAGGTAGGTCTTCATCAGGCCGTTGAACATCTTCGGCTCGGTGAAGGTGCCCTTGTTGCCGCAGTTGGGGCAGTTGAGCTCCTGCAGCGAGGTGGGCGGGGCGCCGTGCTTGGCCTCCCACGCCTCCTCGAGGTGGTCGGCGCGGAACCGTTTGTGGCAGGACTGGCACTCGGTCAGCGGGTCGACGAACGCGTCCAGGTGGCCGGAGGCGGCCCACACGTCGCGGGCCAGGATCACGGCGGAGTCGAGACCGACGATGTCGTCACGTTCCTGGACCATCGTCTTCCACCACTGCCGGCGGACGTTCTCCTTCAGCTCCACGCCGAGCGGACCGTAGTCCCACGCCGAACGGGTGCCTCCGTAGATCTCGCTGGAGGGGAAGACGAAGCCCCGGCGCTTGGCCAGGCTGACGACGGCGTCGATACGGTCGGCGGGCATGTTCCTCCTACGCCGGCTGGTTTGTCGGCGGGGACTCGAGACGGAAAGGGACAGCTGTAGGAGATTACTCCTCGACGCTGCACACCTGGAATCGGCCCGTCTCCCGGTCCTGCCCGAGGTACGCCTTCAGCTGCGCGGACTGCCCATTCTCGTACGTGACCGTGACCGGCACGTTGAGGTCGACGGTGGTGAGGTCCATCTCGCCGACGTCGAACTTCTCGATCGGCTCGGCCGTCCGCGCGTCGCTGGTGAACTGCGACTCAGTCACCCGCGCGCGGGTCTGGTCGCACAGCGCGTCATACGCCTCGCTGTAGCGCTCCGCCCGGACATCGTCGAGGTAGTCGGTGACCACCACCTGGGCCTGCTCGTTGAGCGCGCGGCCGGCCACCGAGATCAGGCCGATGCCCGCGGCGAGACCGCCGCCGCAGACCAGCACCAGCAGCCCCGCGCCGATGCCCAGGCCCAGGCCGATCCGCCGGCGGCGCCCCTCGGTGGGTGGCGCCGGGAACGGCGGGATCACCCCGGGGCCCTGCGGGGGCGGCGGCGGCGCGTAGACCGGAGCCTGGCTCATGAATCCAGGGTAGTGCTCAACGCCACGGCTTTGCGGCCCCGTCGCTGTGCTCGGTAGTGACATGGGCGCCCGGCACCCCCCACGCCAACGTCACTAAAGCGCACGGCTCATCGCCGGACTACTAAAAACAAGTAACAAAG
>NZ_JBFAZH010000074.1:0-13498 GCF_040681735.1 Actinoplanes sp. NPDC051633
GCCGGGGCACCCAGGCGAGCCGGGCACCGGTGCGGGCGGCGAGCGCGGCCGCCGCGGTCAGACCGCCCGGCACGGTGGCCAGGCGCTCGCCCACGATCAGCAGCGCGCCCGGCTGAGCCAGCGCCGCGGCCACCGCCGGGTCGCCGCCGAGCAACCGCGCCTCGTCGCCGGGCACCGCCTGCACGAGGGTGGCACCGAGCTTCTCGAAGCCCCGGCTGAGGAAGGGCGCCACCGCGGTGACCACCAGCTTCCGCTTGAGGGCCGCCTTGCGCAGGCGGAGGAAGAGGATCGGGCACTCCTCCTCCGGCTCCAGCCCGACGATCACCGCCGACGTGGCGTACTCGACGTCCTGGTAGGTCACATCGGTGACACCGGCGACCGTGGACGCCAGGAAGTCGGCCTCCTCGAGGGAGTGCGGGCGGGCGCGGAAGTCGATGTCGTTGGTGCCGAGCGCGACGCGGGCGAACTTCGCGTACGCGTACGCGTCCTCGACGGTGAGCCGGCCGCCGGTCAGCACGCCGACGCCGCCCTTGGTCCTCGCCGCCGCCAGCCCCTCGGCGGCGGCCAGCAACGCCTCGCTCCAGGACGCGACCCGAAGCTCGCCGGTGCCCGCGTCGCGGATCAGCGGCTCGGTGATCCGGTCGTAGGCGGTGGCGTAGCGGAAGCCCCACCGGCCCTTGTCACAGTTCCACTCCTCGTTGACCGCAGGGTCGTCGCCGGCCAGCCGGCGCAGCACCTTGCCCCGGCGGTGGTCGGCGCGCATCGAGCAGCCGGCCGAGCAGTGCTCACAGGTGGTCGGCGTGGACACCAGGTCGAACGGCCGGGCCCGGAACCGGTACTGCTCACCGGTCAGGGCGCCCACCGGGCAGATCTGGATGGTGTTGCCGGAGAAGTACGAGTTGAAGGCGACGTCACCCTCGCCCTCGCCGACCTGCCCGTCGCCGGTCAGCTCGCCGCCGAAGAAGTCGTCGCGGTAGACGTTGATCTGCTCGCCGGACGAGCGGTCCATCAGGTCGATGAACTTGTCACCGGCGATCTCCTCGGAGAAGCGCGTGCAGCGCTGGCAGAGGATGCACCGCTCCCGGTCCAGCAGCACCTGGCTGGAGATGTGGATCGGCTTCTCGTACTCGCGCTTGTGCTCGTGGAAGCGGGAGTCGGCACGGCCGTTGGACATCGCCTGGTTCTGCAGCGGGCACTCGCCGCCCTTGTCGCAGGTCGGGCAGTCCAGCGGATGGTTGGCCAGCAGCAGCTCCATCACGCCCTGCTGCGCCTTGTCGGCGACCTCGGAGGTGAGCTGGGTCTTGACGACCATGCCCTCGGCCACCGTCTGGGTGCAGGAGGCGACCGGCTTGCGCTGGCCCTCCACCTCGACCAGGCACTGCCGGCACGCACCGGCCGGGGCGAGCAGCGGGTGGTCGCAGAACCGAGGGATCGCGGTGCCCATCCGCTCGGCCACGCGGATGACCAGCTCACCCTTCTCCGCAACGACCTCGACCCCGTCGATGGTCAGCGTGACGGTGTCGGTCTTCTTCGCGACATCGGTCATCAGTGCGCTCCTACCAGGGCCTTCTCCGACAACCGCGGAGCTGTCCGGCCCTCGATGTAGTCCAGGTAGTCCTGGCGGAAGAACTTGAGCGTGGACACCACCGGGGTGGCCGCGCCGTCGCCCAGACCGCAGAACGACCGGCCGAAGATGTTGTCCGCCGTGTCCTGCAGGGTGTCCAGGTCCTGGACGGTGCCCTGACCGGAGAGGATTCTCCGGTACGTGCGGACCATCCAGTAGTTGCCCTCGCGGCACGGGGTGCACTTTCCGCACGACTCGTGGTGGTAGAACTCGAGCCAGCGCCAGGTCGCGTACACCGGGCAGTCCTTGTCGGAGAAGATCTGCATGGCCGTGGTGCCCAGGATGGACCCGGCCGCGGCCACCCCCTCGAAGTCCATCGGGGTGTCGATGTGCTCGGCGGTGAGCAGCGGCGTGGACGACCCGCCCGGGGTCCAGAACCGCAGCTCGTGGCCCGGCTTCATGCCACCGGCCAGCTCGATCAGCTCGCGCAGGGTGATGCCGAGGCCGCACTCGTACTGTCCGGGGTTCGCGATCCGGCCGGACAGGGAGTAGATCATCGGGCCGGACGACTTCTCCGTGCCCATGCTCTTCCACCAGTCGGCGCCGCCCAGCACGATGTACGGCACGCTCGCGATGGTGCCGACGTTGTTGACCACCGTCGGGCTCGCGTAGAGGCCGGCCACCGCGGGGAACGGCGGGCGCAGGCGGGGCTGGCCGCGGAAGCCCTCGAGCGAGTCGAGCAGCGCGGTCTCCTCGCCGCAGATGTACGCGCCGGCGCCGCTGTGCACCACCAGGTCCAGGTCGAACCCGGAGCCGAGGATGTTCTCGCCCAGGTATCCCTTGGCGTACGCCTCGCGGACCGCGTTGCGCAGCCGGCGGGCCGCGTGCACCGCCTCGCCGCGGATGTAGATGAACGCCCGGCTGGCCCGGATCGCGTACGAGGCGATGATCGCGCCCTCGATCAGCGAGTGCGGGTCGTACGTCATCAGCGGCAGGTCCTTGCACGTGCCCGGCTCGCCCTCGTCGGCGTTGATCACCAGGTAGTGCGGCTTGCCGTCGCCCTGCGGGATGAAGCCCCACTTGAGACCGGTCGGGAAGCCGGCGCCGCCGCGGCCGCGCAGGCCCGAGTCCTTGACCAGCTGAATCAGGTCGTCCGGGTGCACGTCGAGCGCCTTCTTGAGAGCCGCGTAGCCGTCCAGCCGCTCGTACACGTCCATCTTCCAGGCGTCGGGCGACAGCCAGCGCTTCGTGAGCACCGGGGTCAGCTTCTCGAGCACCTCACGCCGTGGCTGAGTCACTTCTTCTCCTCGGTGCCGGGCTTGGCGCTCTGCTGCCCCGGGTTGACGCCCCGGCCAGTGCCGCGCTCGTGCTCGGCGTTGGTCTCGCTCACAATGCTCTCGCCGCGCTGGGTGTCACCGGCCGGCTTGCCGTCACCCGCCGTGGCGTTCTGTGCGACCCCGGCTGCCTCGGCGGCGTTGCCCGGCACCGGCTGCTTCGCGTCGGCGTCACCGGTGCGGTCCGGCTCCCCCATGGTCGGCTGGCGCAGCTCGGCCGTACGCGTCTCCGGGTCCTTGACGTCGCCGGTCTTGACGTCCTGGCCGGCGTGCCGGTTGGTGACCGCCCCCTTGACCGCGCTGACCGCCTTCCTCGCAACCGACGCGATCTTGCTCTCGTGCGTCTGCTCGGTGGTCTGCGTGGCCGGCGACGGGTCCTTGACGGCCTTCGCCGAGTCGTCCTTCGGGCTCTTCGTCTTGGTGATCGGGGTGTCCAGGTTGAAGTCGGCCACCGCGATGCCGTGCTGTTCCGCCAGCGTCACGCCGCGCAGCGTCGGCGCGCCGGCCACGCCGTCGGCCACCGCACCATCCCGCTCGTCGGCGAACCCGGCGAGTTGGAACTGCATCTGCTTGAGCGAGCAGATCCGGGCCCCGCGCGACGGCGTCACCGGCTCGCCGTTGCGCAGCTTCTCGACCATGCCGATCGTGCCCTCGGGGGTGGCCTCGTCCAGCGTGAAGTCGTAGTTGACCGTGACCACCGGCGCGTAGTCGCAGGCGGCCAGGCACTCGGCGTGCTCCACCGTGATGCGGCCGTCCGCTGTGGTCTCGTCGTGCCCGACGCCGAGGTGCTCGGTCAGCTCGTCGTAGATCTCCTGGCCGCCCATCACGTTGCACAGGGTGTTGGTGCAGACGCTGACCAGGTATTCGCCGGTCGGCCGGCGCTTGTACATGGTGTAGAACGTGGCCACCGCGCCGACCTGGGCCTTGTTGATGCCCAGGACCTCGGCGCAGAACGCGACGCCCCGCGGGCTGACGTGCCCCTCCTCGGTCTGCACCAGGTGCAGCAGCGGCAGCAGCGCGGAGCGGCTGCGGCCCAGCGGGTAACGGGCGATGATCTCCAGCGCGGGCGCCAGGAGCTTCTCGGCGAGCGGAGCCGCGGCCGGGGAGAAGTCGTCGGTCGTGGTTACGGACATTTAGCGGTCACACCCACCCATCACGGGGTCCAGCGAGGCGCCGCCGGCGATCACGTCGGCCAGCAGCGCACCCTCGGCCATCGCGGGAATGGCCTGGAGGTTCACAAAGCTCGGGTCGCGGTAGTGCACCCGGTAGGGATGCGTACCACCGTCGGACACCGCGTGCACGCCGAGCTCGCCGCGAGGGTGCTCGATGCCCACGTAGACCTGGCCCGGCGGGACCCGGAAGCCCTCGGTCACCAGCTTGAAGTGGTGGATCAGGGACTCCATCGACTGACCCATGATCTTCGCGACGTGCTCGAGCGAGTTGCCCAGCCCGTCGACGCCCAGGGCCAGCTGGGCCGGCCACGCGATCTTCTTGTCGTCGACGTAGATCGGGCCCGGGCGCAGCCGGTCCAGGGCCTGCTCGACGATCTTCAAGGACTCCCGGATCTCGGCGACCCGCACCAGGTAGCGGCCCCACACGTCGGCCGTCTGCGCGGTCGGCACGTCGAACTCGTAGTTCTCGTACCCGCAGTACGGCATCGTCTTGCGCAGGTCCCAGGCCAGGCCCGTGGAGCGCAGGACCGGGCCGGTGATGCCCAGCGACAGGCAGCCGGTCACGTCGAGCACCGCGACGCCCTGCGTACGCTCCTGCCAGATGACCTGGCCGGACAGCATGGCTTCGTATTCCTTGAGCTTCTTCGGCATGTACTTGAGGAAGTCACGGATCTTGCGCAGCGCGGAGTCCGGGACGTCCTGCGAGAGGCCGCCCGGCCGGATGTAGCCGTTGTTCATCCGCAGGCCGGAGGTCTCCTCGAAGATGTCGAGGATGTACTCCCGCTCGCGGAAGCCGTACAGCATCATCGAGATCGCGCCGAGCTCCAAGCCGGTTGTGCCCAGCCACACCAGGTGCGAGGCGATGCGCTGGAGCTCCATGAACATGACGCGGATGGTGTTGGTGCGCTCGGTGATCTGGTCGGTGATGCCGAGCAGCTTCTCCACCGCGAGGCAGTAGCCCACCTCGTTGAACATGTTGGACAGGTAGTCCATCCGCGTGACGAACGTGACGCCCTGGGTCCAGTTGCGGTACTCGAGGTTCTTCTCGATGCCGGTGTGCAGGTAGCCCACCACCGGGCGGCACTGGGTGACCGTCTCGCCCTCGAGCTCCAGCACCAGCCGGAGCACGCCGTGCGTCGACGGGTGCTGCGGACCCATGTTGACGACGATCTTCTCGTTGCTCAGCGGGTCGATGTTGCCGGTGATCGAATCCCAGTCACCACCGGTGACGGTGAAGACGCGACCCTCGGTGGTCTCGCGCTCGGTTGCGTATCCGCTCTGCGTCATTGGTAGACCCTCCGCTGGTCAGGAGGCGGAATTTCGGCGCCCTTGTACTCGACAGGCACGCCGCCGAGCGGGTAGTCCTTGCGTTGCGGGTGACCCTCCCAGTCGTCCGGCATGAGGATCCGGGTCAGGTTGGGGTGGCCGGTGAAGACGATGCCGAACATGTCGTACGTCTCCCGCTCCTGCCAGTCGGCGGTCGGGTAGACGCTGGTCACGCTCGGGATCGGCTGATCCTCCGCGACGCTGACCTCCAGGCGCACGCGGCGCCGGTAGGTCATCGAGGTGAGCTGGTAGGACACGTGGAACCGGCGCGGGTCGCTGCCGAGGTAGTCAACGGCGTCCACCGACGAGCACAGCTCGAAGCGCAGCGACTCGTCGTCCCGCATGATCTGGCAGACCTCGGCGATCCGGTCGGCCCGGATGTGCAGGGTCAGCTCGCCGCGGTCGACGACGACCCGTTCGATCGCGTCGGAGAACCCCGGGTACGCCTCCTCCAGCGCGTCGTAGACCTCGTCGAAGTAGTCGCCGAACGGGCGCTGGGTGTCGGCCGTGACGGGCCGCTTGCGCACCAGCCCGCCGAAGCCGGAGACGTCGCCGGTGCCGCTGATGCCGAACATGCCCTTGTGCGGGCTGGCCGGCACCTGCGCCGGTGCGTCGATGTTGGCGCCGACCGGCTGGGTCGCCGGCACGCCGCCGTCGGACTCTGCACTGCTCACTTGGCGTCCTCCCGCAGGTGCGGCTGCAGCTTCATCCAGTTCTCGATGCGCAGCTGCTCCTCGCGCCCCTCCTTGACGGCCTGGGTCCACTCCGCACGACGGGCCTTGTCCACCCGGTACGACGACGGCATGGCGCCCGGCGCGACGATCGGCAGCTTGCCCTCGGCCCGGCGCGCCTCGAGCATCTTGCGGCCGTTGGGGCCGAGCGGCTGGGCCATGACCTTCTCGCGCATCTTGAGGATCGCGTCGATCAGCATCTCAGGCCGCGGCGGACAGCCGGGCAGGTAGACGTCCACCGGGATGATGTGGTCCACGCCCTGCACGATCGCGTAGTTGTTGAACATGCCGCCGGAGGACGCGCACACGCCCATCGAGATCACCGAGCGGGGCTCGGGCATCTGGTCGTAGATCTGGCGGACCACGGGCGCCATCTTCTGGCTCACCCGGCCGGCGACGATCATCAGGTCGGCCTGGCGCGGCGAGGCGCGGAACACCTCCATGCCCCAGCGGCCCAGGTCGTAGTGCGGACCGCCCGCGGCCATCATCTCGATGGCGCAGCAGGCGAGACCGAACGTGGCGCCCCAGAACGACGACTTACGAGCCCAGTTCGACAGCTTCTCGACCGAGGTCAGCAGGATCCCGCTGGGGAGTTTCTCTTCGATTCCCATGGCACATCAGTCCCAGTTGAGACCGCCACGCCGCCACACGTACGTGTAGGCGATGAAGACGGTGACGATGAAGAGGACCATTTCCACGAACCCGAACACGCCCAGCGCCTCGAAGGACACGGCCCACGGGTAGAGGAAGATGGTCTCGATGTCGAAGATGATGAACAGCATCGCGGTCAGGTAGAACTTCACCGGGAAGCGGCCGCCGCCGATCGGCTGCGGCGCGGGCTCGATGCCGCATTCGTAAGCGTCGAGCTTGGCGCGGTTGTATCGCTTGGGGCCGACGATCGGCGCGATCGACACGGAGAACAACGCGAACAGCGCGCCGAGAATCAGCAGCCCGACGATCGGGACGTACGGATTGATCGTCATGCTCTCTCCTGCTCAGGCATCTTCATGTTTCTCATACCGCCGGCGCCACCTTCGTGAGCCCGTTGATGACCCGGTCCATCGCGTCCCCACCACGCGGGTCGGTGAGGTTGGCCAGCAGTTTCAGAACGAACCTCATGAGCGTCGGATGCGGCATCCCGTGCTTCGTGGCGATCCGCATGATCTGCGGGTTCCCGATCAGCTTCACGAATACCCCACCGAGACGGTAATAGCCACCGAACCGAATCTTCAGCTCGGCCGGGTAGGCCTGCAGCGCGCGCTCCCGGTCCGGGCCGGCCGGGCGGGCCAGCGCCTGCACCGCCACCTCGGCGGCCAGCTCACCGGACTCCATCGCGTACGCGATGCCCTCGCCGTTCATCGGGTTGACCATGCCACCGGAGTCGCCGACCAGCATGACGCCGCGCGTGTAGTGCGGCACCCGGTTGAAGCCCATCGGCAGCGCGGCGCCCAGCGTCGGGCCGTCCGCGTTGGCCTCGTCGGTCATGCCCCAGTCGGGCGGCGTGGTGGCCAGCCAGTCGTTGAGCATCGCGCGGTAGTTGGTCTTGCCGAACGCGCTGGAGGAGTTGAGGATGCCCAGGCCCACATTGACCCGCCCGTCGCCGAGGCCGAAGATCCAGCCGTAGCCGGGGAGCAGCCGCTCGCGGTCCTGCGCGCTCCGCAGCTCCAGCCAGGACTCGAGATAGTCGTCGTCGGCCCGGACCGGCGAGTGGAAGTACCGCCTGACCGCGACGCCGATCGGCCGGTCGTCGCGTTTGGTCAGGCCCATCGCCAGCGGCAGCTTGCCGGAGACGCCGTCGGCCGCCACGACCAGCGGCGCCCGGAACTGCACCGGCTCCTTGCCGGGGCCGGACCTGGCAGTCACGCCGATGGCCCGGCCGTCGTCGTCGAGGACCGGACCGGTGACCGTCACGTTGGTGTGCAGGAGGGCGCCGGCCTCGACCGCGCGCCGAGCCAGCATGTCGTCGAAGTCCAGCCGCGTGCGGACCAGGCCGTAGCTGGGGAAACTCGCCAGCTCGGGCCAGTCCAGCTCGAGCCGGACGCCGCCGCCGATGACGCGCAGGCCTCTGTTCTGCAGCCAGCCCGCCTTCTCCGAGGTGTCCACACCCATCCGGATCAGCTGCCGGGTGGCCCGGGGCGTCAGGCCGTCACCACAAACCTTCTCCCGGGGGAACTCCGTCTTCTCCAGCAGAAGGACGCGGAGGCCGTGCCGAGCCATGTGATAGGCAGCGGCGGACCCGCCCGGTCCGGCGCCGACCACGATGACGTCGGCCTCGTCGGCGATCGTCACCAGCGCAGATTCGCTGTCGTGCACGCCCTCACCTCCGTTTCGCGCGGGCTCGTGAAACACTTCACAAGCCAGCCCAGTCGGAGTCTAGGACGGCCATCGAAACGCTTAGGGGTTAGGGAACCCTAACCGCTCGCGGCTCGGGTGCCCCGGCGTGTCAAGCCGTGGCTCCGTCGGCCAGCGCCCGGTCTGCGACCTGCCGGGCGGCTCCGTCCAGGTACAACCGAAACGTACCGCCCATCGCCCGATCCAGCGCGACGATCAGCTGATCCACCAGGTCCTGGGCGAGTCCCGGATCGTCGGCGGCGACCAGTCTGATGCGGTTCGCCAGCTCGAGCGCACGTCGTTCGCCTTCGTCACGGTCGTCGATCGCGATATCGATATCGGTGTCGTCGATGTTCCCGAGTGTCCGCATACTTTCGGACGGTAAAAGATCCTGGACGGGTTTTTGGGGTCTTCGCCCGTTTTCATACCTTGGTCGCGCGATGCAGCGCGACGACGCCGCCGGTGAGATTGCGCCAGCCGACCCGATGCCAGGGGCCCGACCCGGCGATGCGGGCCGCCAGACCGGTCTGGTCCGGCCAGGCGCGGATGGATTCGGCCAGATAGACGTACGCGTCGGGGTTGCTGCTCACCCCGCGCGCGACCGCCGGCAGCGACCGCATCAGGTAGTTGAGGTAGACCGTGCTGAAGACCGCGTTGGTCGGATGGCTGAACTCGCAGACCACCAGGCGGCCGCCCTTACGCGTGATCCGGCCCAGCTCCCGCAGCGCGGCGCCGGTGTCGACCACGTTGCGCAGGGCGAAGGAGATGGTCACGGCGTCGAACACGTCGTCCGGGAACGGCAGCCGCAGCGCGTCGCCGGCCACCAGGGGCACCGTCCGCCCGCTGCGCCGGCCGACGGCCAGCATGCCGGTGGACAGATCGGCGCCGACCGCCCACGCCCCCGAGCGGACCAGCTCCTCGGTGGACACGCCGGTGCCGGCCCCCACGTCGAGCACCCGCTCGCCCGGACGCAGCGCGAGCGCCGCCCGGGTGGCCCGGCGCCAGCCCCGATCCTGCCCGAACGACAGGACCGTGTTTGTCAGGTCGTACCGCCGGGCGACGCCGTCGAACATCTCGGCGACCTCGTGCGGCTGCTTGTCCAGATCTGCGCGCGTCACAGGCTTCACTCTGCCAGGCCCGAAAAGAACGAGCGGGATGGTCACCCATCCCGCTCGCGTGGTGTTGCGTTATATATACGACCGCCATCGGTCGGGTCCCCAAGGCGCCCCCGTGGTTGATGGCAACCGGCGGCGTGTCAAGGCTTCAACGGTGGTACGACAGCACCATATGCAGCTCGAAACACCTGGTACAGACGGACACGTCGCTCGTTACGAAGGAGCAATCCACCCCTCACCGACCCGGCGAGGCGTACCTGGCTGAACGGACTAGCCGACCCCCTCACGGCGACCGCGCACGGTCGAGGAAAAGGGGCGCGGCCCGGCTCCCCATCGGGAAGCGGGCCGCGAGTGTTGCGGTTGCTTACTTGCCGTCGGTCGGCGTGACCAGCACGATCCGGCGACGACGGGCCGAGATGAAGAGGAAGGCACCGACCGCGAGGGCGGCCGCACCGGCGCCCGCCACCGAGGCGGCGACCGGGCCGGTCACCGGCAGGCCACCGTCGTCGTCACCGTCGCCACCGCCGGCGCCGCCGTCGGGGCCGGCCACCAGCACGCTGAAGCCGTCGGTGTTGTCCGAGGCGTCGACGTCGAACTCGGCGACCTCTGCGGCCGTCAGCTTCTGGCCGATCGCGGGCAGCTTCGCGGCGGGAGCCTTGGCCCGCTGCTTGGCCGTCGGGATCTGCTCGGAGCCGAGCGCGGCCACGGTCCACGAGCCGTCGGTCAGCGAGACCGGGCCCTTGGCGTCCTCGGACACCTTGACCTCGAAGGGCACCTCGAACGAGGAGAACTCCTTGTTCGCGCTCGAGTCCAGCTCCCACGGGAACAGGTAGACCTCGTCGCTGGAGCAGGTCACGCTCTGCATGTTCGCCGAGTAGTCGCAGCCCTCCTCCTTGCTGACGAAGGTGACGTCCTTCGGCAGCTTCACCGCGACCTTGAGGCCGGTGGCGGCGAGGTCACCGTGGTTGGCGATGTACGCGACGGCAGCGCTCGTGCCGCCGGGCGGGATCGCCTTGCCGGTGAACTCGCCCTGCGCGCTCAGCTGCGACACGTCGAGCGCGATGACCCGCAGGTCGGCGCCGGCCTTCTCGGAGAGGACCACGTCGACGGTCTTGCTGTCGTTGGCCTTGTTGGTGTCGCCGTCGACCGAGACGGTGATCTTCAGCTTGCCCTGGCTGCCGGTCGCCGAATCGTCCTCGACGATCAGCGGGACGGCGAGGTCGGCGGTCGTGCCGGGCGCCGGGATGGCGGCCTTGTCCAGGATGCACTCGGCGATGCCGTCCTCGAAGGTGCAGTCGCCGAGGTCGATGCCGATCGAGGGCTCGAGGTCGGTCGCGTCGAACTGGACGCGGACCTCCTTCGGCGTGGTCGTGCCCAGGTTGGCGAAGCTGACCGTGGCCGGCTTCTCGCCGACGCCGAGGGCGAGCGTCGAACCCTTGAGGTCGAGACCGAAGTCGACGTCGGCGGCCAGGGCCGGAGTGGCGGCGACGGCGAGGGCGCCGGTGGCCAGCAGCCCGATCGCCGAAGCGCGCGCAAGGTGACGGAACGTCATGTTGGAGGGCTCCCCGTGGGACAGTTGAAGTCGAGGAGCGAAGGCTAGCGATGGATCTCCATCTCTCGCGACCCTCAGTTGCCGCGAAGATCGTCGATCGGTGACCATTCACGGTGATGGGTCCGTTTTGGACTTCCTTTATGAAGCCTTAAGAGCGGTGTCCCACTGGTACGAAAGGATGAGTTGATCTCGACGCAGCGTAGTTTCGCCAATACGGGCGTCAGGACGCCGTCGTATCGTCGGAACGACACCGGCCCGACATCAAGTCAGGATGCGTCGACCAGCGGCAGCGTGGTGCGGCCGGCGCCACCGCCGGGGATCGCGATCGACGAGAAGTGGGAGACCACCCGCTCGTCCGACGGGTCCTCCTCCGGCGTGCGGTGCACGGCGAGGTGACGGTAGAGGGTGTCGCGCTGGGCCGGGATGCGGTCGGCCGTGCGGATCATCCAGATCAGCTCGTGCAGGTTGGACCGGTGGCGGGCGCCGGCCGAGGAGATCACGTTCTCCTCCAGCATGATCGAGCCGAGGTCGTCCACGCCGAGGTGCAGCGCGAGCTGGCCGACGTCCTTGCCGGTGGTGAGCCAGGACGCCTGCAGGTGGGCGATGTTGTCGAAGAACAGCCGGGACACCGCGATGAACCGCAGGTATTCCATCGTCGTGGCCTGGGTGCGGCCCTTGAGGTGGTTGTTCTCCGCCTGGTACGTCCACGGGATGAAGGCACGGAACCCGCCCGGCCCGCCGGCCTGCTCGACCGCGGAGTCGACGTAACCGTTGGCGACCGCGAGATCCTGCACGTCGCGGATCATCCGGATGTGCTCGATCCGCTCGGCGTTCGTCTCACCCGTACCCATCATCATCGTCGCCGTGCTGGACAGGCCGTTGCGGTGGGCGACCGCCATCACCTCGAGCCACCGCGCCCCGCTCTCCTTGAGCGGCGCGATCGCCTTGCGCGGCCGGTCGGGCAGCATCTCGGCGCCCGCGCCGGCGATCGAGTCGAGGCCGGCCGCCTTGATCCGGAGCACCGCCTCCTCGATCGAGACGTCGCTCACTCCTGCCATGTGCAGGATCTCGCTGGGGCCGATGGAGTGGATGGCCAGCTGCGGATAGGCCTGCTTGACCCCGGCGAAGAGCTGCTCGTAGTAGTCCACCCCGTAATCCGGGTGGTGCCCGCCCTGCAACATCACCTGGGTGGCGCCGAGGTCGACCGCCTCGCCGCAGCGCCGCAGGATCTCCTCCATCGGGTGCGACCAGCCCTCGGCATGTTTCGGCGCGCGGTAGAAGGCGCAGAACTTGCAGGCCGTGACGCACACGTTCGTGTAGTTGATGTTGCGGTCGATCAGGTAGGTGACGATGCCGTCGGGGTATCGCCGCCGCCGCACCGCGTCGGCCGCCTCGCCCAGCGCGTGGAACGGCGCATCCGTGTAGAGCGCCAGTGCCTCGGCGGCGCTGATCCGGCCGCCGTCGGCGGCGCGCTGCAGGATGCTGTCGATCTCCGTCGTTCCAGTCACACCCCGAAGGGTACGTGCCGTTTCCGGCACCCGTCAGCGGCGCGTGTCACCGCTGACGGTTTTGTCGGTGGGTCTGGCTAATCTCTTCGCTGTGCTGGTCGTGCATGGTTGTTGGCTGCCGGGACAGCTGGCGTTGTGGGCCGAGGAGCCCGCGCTGCCACTGGCCTCGGCGTCGCGTGCCCGGGATCGGCCGCATCCGTTCGCCGTCTCGGCCGATGTGTTGCTCGCCACCCTCGAGGAGTCCTCCGGCGACGTGCGCGACGCCTTGGTCAAGGCGATGGACGGCACGCTGGGGCTGCGGCTGCCGGGCACCGGGAGCGGGCCGCTGCCCTCGCCCGAGACCGGCAGCGAGGTCCCCCGGCGGGGCGTGCGGCTGACCACCTGGCAGACGCCGGCCCTGCTGATTCCCGGCGACGCGGCCCTCGGCGTCCTGGGCGCCCTGGCCGAGCCCGATCCCGACGGCCCGTGGAGCGCGGCGGCCTCGCTGCGCTATCTGTGCGTGCTCGCCGGGCACGCCTGTGACATGGCCCGCCGCGGCCGGATGCTGCCGCAGCTGGTCACGGAGGCGGCGGAGGCGGCGGCGCGCTGGCGGCCGGTGATCACGGGCGCCGATGCGGCCACGTTCCGGGACTTCGCGTCGGCGATGCCGCCGGTGTGCCGTGCGGCCGGTGAGCTCTCCGTGGGCGACACCCTCCGGGACGCCCTCGAGGCGATGGTCGACGGCGCCGCGCGAGCGGTCATGCCGGAGCGCCTGCTGCTCGGGCACCGTCCCGGGCCCAAGGCGCCGCTGCCCGACCGCTGGGCGCTGGCCTTGACGTCGGCCGATCCGACGCTGCCGGGGGGGGCGCCCGCCGAGGTGGCCGAG
>NZ_JBFAZH010000075.1:0-13294 GCF_040681735.1 Actinoplanes sp. NPDC051633
TTTTGGTCGTAGAGCACACGGTTTAACGACTTAATTACGAAGTAAATAAGTCTAGTATGTTAGACTTTAATGTTTTTTTACTCGGTGGGGCGCCCGGCGGGGCTACCCGCGGGCGATGCGCAACGTCACGATCTCGAAGGGGCGCAGTCGTAGCCGTGGCCCGGCCGGACCCAGCGGCCGCTCGTGCAGGTCGGTGCGCTCGATGCCGGCCGCGTCGAACGAGGTGTGCACGGTCGTGCCGCCCGGCGTACCAAGGGACTCGTAGAGCCGGACCACGACGTCGCCGGACCGGTCGTCGGCCAGCTTGACCGCCTCGATCAGCACGCCCGGGTCGCCTTCCAGGCGGACCAGCGGCGGCACCCCGCGCCCGCCGAGCCGGGTGGACGGCGGCAGGTTGATCGCATAGCCCGCGGCCACCGCGTCCGCCGGGGTCGCCGCCGGGACGAAGTGGAAGCGCAGCTCGTGGGTGCCCTGGTCGGTGTCCGGGTCGGGGAACCGCGGCCCGCGCACCAGCGTGGCCCGGATCTGGGTGGCCATCCCGCCGCCCGGCCGCGCGACCCGCCGCACCTCGTGGCCGTACGTGCCGTCGTTGGCCAGCGCCACCCCGACCGGCTCGCCGACGTGCACCCAGCGGTGCGCGGCCACCTCGAAGCGCGCCGCGTCCCACGACGTGTTGTCGTGTGTGGCCCTCGTGACGTGCCCGAACTGGGTCTCGAAACGGGCCCGGTCGGCGTGCACGTCGGCGTCGAAGCCCAGCTTCAGCAGCCGCTGCTGCTCGTGCCAGTCGATCTCGACGCGGATCTCCACGCCGGGCCGGCCGGGCCGCACGGTGAAGGTCTGCCGCACGCCCGACGCGCCGAACTTGCGCTCGACCGTCGCCCACGCCTCGCCCGCGTCGCCCACGCCGGTCTCGAAGGAGGCCACGTCGGTGACGTCGGTGACGCTGGCCCGGTAGTGCCGGTCGACGTCCCAGGCGTCCCAGTGCGCCGGATAGTCGGGATGCAGCTGCAGCACCGCGGCCCGTCCGCCGGGGGCGACCGCCTCGGCGCCGGTCTCCAGGTCGACGATCGACGTGATCGTCCCGTCCTCGGCGAGGGTCACCGAGGTCCGGTCCGACCGCAACGTGCGCCCCTCGACGACCGCCCGCTGCTCGCCGGCGGGGGAGGCGACCGTCGCGGCGCCGGGCTCGACACCCGACACCGGCACGGGGGCGGTGTTGAAGCAGACCTCGTTCTCGCCGGGGCCGGCGAGCGTCTCCTGGAGCCCGCCGATCAGGCCGCCGAGCCTCGCGGCGAGATCCCGGTACGTCTGCCGGGCCTCACGGTGCACCCAGCCGATCGACGAGCCCGGCAGGATGTTGTGGAACTGGTGCGTCAGCACGGTCCGCCAGGCGCCGCGCAGCTCGTCGTACGGGTAGTCGGCGACGCCGGCCACCGCCGCGGTGGCGGCCCACAGCTCCGCCTCGCGCATCAGGTGTTCGCTGCGCCGGTTGCCGCGCTTCATCGCCGCCTGCGAGGTGAGCGTGCCGCGGTGCAGTTCGAGGTACAGCTCGCCGTACCACTGTGGAGGGTGCGGCAGCTCTTCCCGGGCGGCGTCGAAGAAGGCCTGCGGGTCCTCCACGCGTACCCTCGGCACGCCCTCCATGTCGGCGGTCCGCCGCGCCCGGAAAAGCATCTCGCGGGTCGGCCCGCCGCCGCCGTCGCCGTGCCCGAAGGGCAGCAGCGACCGCGTCGCGGCGCCCTTCTCCTTGAAGTTGGCCGCGCCGTAGTTGAGCTCCTTGACAGTGATCTCGCCGTTGTACGTGTCGGCCGGCGGGAAGTGCGTGAAGACCGACGTGCCGTCGATGCCCACCCACTCGAGGGTGTGGTGCGGGAAGCGGTTGACCCGGTTCCAGGAGATCTTCTGGGTGAGGAAGTAGTCGATGCCGGCCTGCCGGACGATCTGCGGCAGCGCGCCCGAGTATCCGAACGAGTCGGGCAGCCACGCGATCCGGGTCTCGTGGCCGAGTTCCTCGCGGAAGTACCGCTGGCCCTCGGTGAACTGCCGGACCATCGCCTCGCCGCCGGGCAGCACGGTGTCCGACTCGACCCACATCCCGCCGATCGGCACGAACCGGCCCTCGACCACCCGCCGCTTGGCCCGCTCGAACAGCGCCGGGTGGTCCTCCTGCAGCCAGGCCCAGTGCTGCGCGGCCGACATCACGTACACCAGGTCCTCGTGCTCGTCCATCAGCTGCAGCACGTTGGCCACCGTGCGCGCCACCTTGCGCCGGGTCTCGCGCAGCGGCCACAACCAGGCCGAGTCGATGTGCGCGTGCCCCGCCGCCGACACCCGGTGCGCGCTCGCCGAGGCCGGCGCCTCGAGAATCGGCCTCAGCGGCTCGCGCAGACGATCGACATCGTCCGTCCCGTTCGCGTCGAGCAGGTCGAGCGTCGTGTCCAGCGCACGGGTGGCCAGCGCCCGCAGGGTCAGGTCGAGTTCCGGCTGGTTGAGCAGCCCGGCCACGATCTCCAGGTCGTGCAGCAGTGCCGCGACGTCCTCGTGGCGGATCACCAGCGCGGCCGTGTTCAGCACGTATTGCGGCTTCTCCCCGGCCGTCTCCCGCTCGCCCAGCGGCGTGGGCCGGAACTGGTCGATGGCCCGGCCGAAGAACTGCGGGTTGGCCGCGGCCTCCAGGTAGACCTCGACCGCGCCGGCGCCGGACACCGGGACCCAGTTGTTGAGCGGCTGCACACCCTTGATGACAGTTCCGTCGCTCGCGTAGGCGAGGCCCTCGGCCTGGAACCCAGGCAGCGAGTCGTCCTGCCAGCCCAGGTCCAGCGCGATCTCGACGCGCGCGCCGCGGGCCTCCTCCGGCACCGTGCCGCGCAGCCGGAACCAGACGGTGTCCCACGCCCGGCCCCACGCCTCCCCGATCGCGAAGGGCCGGTACCCGGCCTCCCGCGCCGCCGCGAACGGCACCGGCTCACCGCGCACCTCCCATGCGCCGATCTCCAGATCCGCGAGGTGGGTGACCAGCGCCGGGCGGATGCGGTCGCGGAGCGCACGGTCGAGCCGTTGCTGCGTGATGTCCTCAGAGTGCATCCGGCGATGATTCCCCGGATCAGTCCTCCAGCGCCACCGGTACGGGCTGCAGGTCGAGCCGGACCGGGCTGCCCGGCTGCAACTCGCCGAGCCGCCCGCTGGCCACCTGCGCCACCACCAGAGCGTCGCCGACCTCGACGGTGACCCGGCTGGTCGGGCCGAGGAAGCTCGCGGTGAGCACCCGGCCGGCGCCGTCGGGGTCGGGGACGACGTCGACCGACTCGGGCCGCACGAGCGCGGTCTTCTGCCCACCGCCGGGCGACGGGGCGACCAGCGGCAGGCGGCTGCCGAGCACTTCGATGTGGCCGTCGGCGACCCGGCCGGGCAGCCGGTTGCTCAGCCCGACGAAGTCGGCGACGAACGCGGTCGCGGGGGTGCGGTAGACCTCGGACGGCGGGCCCAGCTGCTCGAGTCGGCCGGACCGCATCACGCCGACCCGGTCCGTGACGGCGAGCGCCTCCTCCTGGTCGTGCGTGACGAACAGGGTGGTGGTGCCGACCTCGGTCTGAATCCGCTTGATCTCCTCGCGCAGCTGCACGCGGACCTTGGCGTCGAGCGCGGAGAGCGGCTCGTCCAGCAGCAGCACCTTCGGCTGGATGGCCAGCGCGCGGGCCAGTGCGACCCGCTGCTGCTGGCCGCCGGAGAGCTGGTGCGGGAAGCGGGCCGAGTGGGTGGCGATCCCGACCAGGTCCAGCATCTCCGCGGCCCGGCCCGCGCCCCTGCCGCGGCCATCGCCGCGGCCGCGCAGCTTGAGGCCGAATTCGACGTTCTGCAGCGCCGTCATGTGCGGGAACAGGCTGTACGCCTGGAAGACCATGCCCATGTCGCGCCGGTTGGCGGGCAGCCCGGTGATGTCCTTGCCGTCGACCAGCACCGTGCCGCTGTCCGCGTCCTCCAGCCCCGCGAGGACTCGCAGGGCGGTGGTCTTGCCGCACCCGGACGGGCCGAGCAGTGCGATCAGCTCGCCGGGATGCAGCTCGAGGTCGAGGCCGTCGAGCGCGTGCACGGAGCCGAAGGTGCGGCGCAGTTCCTTCAGGTGCACGGCGACACCGGTCATCGGGAAGCCCTCCGTCGATCGCCGATCAAGGACAACAGCAGCAGGAGCACGAAGGCCAGCAGCAGCGCCGCGAGGGACACGGCCACCGACATGGTGGCGCTGCTCTTGCCCAGGAAGTTGATCGCCACCTGCACGTTGGTGCGGTTCAGCAGGGAGGCGATGGTGAACTCGCCGAGCACCAGGGCGACGGTGAGGAACGCGGCGGAGAGCACGGCCGAGCGGATGTTCGGCAGGACCACCCGCAGCATGACGGTGCCCCAGCCGGCGCCCAGGCTGCGGGCCGCCTCGGCGAGGGTTTTGACGTCGATCGCGGACAGGCCGGCGTCGATCGCGCGGTAGGCGTACGGCAGGACCAGCACCGTGTACGCGAAGACGAGCGTCAGCGACGAGCCGCCGATGAAGTAGTTGACCCACGCGTAGACCGGGGCGAGCCCGACCACCAGCACGATCGCCGGGATGGTCAGCGGCAGCAGGCAGAGGAACTCGACCAGGCGGCGCAGGCCCGGGAGGCGCAGGCGTACCCAGATGGCGGTCGGCACCAGCAGCACCAGCATCAGCAGCGCGGTGAACAACGCCTGCAGCAGCGACGCGATGATGCCCTCGGCCAGATCCGGGTAGGTCGCGCTGAGCTCGGGCCAGTCCACCAGCAGGCTCCACGTCTGCTGGTCGCCACGGGTGGTGAACTCGACCATCGCCACCAGCGGCAGCACGAAGAAGATGCCGAGCACGATCAGCACGGCCCAGCGGAAGGCGGCCTGCTTGCGGGCGCGCCGCGCGATCAGCCCAGCCATCTGGCCGTCCTTCTCTGCAGGAGGGCATAGAGCGCCATCACGATCGCGACGACCACCACCATGCCCAGCGCCATCGCCTTGCCGAGGTTTTGCTGGCCGAGGACGACCTCGCTGGTCAGCGCGCCGCGGATCTGCAGCGGGATGATCGGGCTGCCCTGGCTGACCAGCGCGGCCGCGGTCGCGTACGCGGAGAACGCGTTGGCGAACAGCAGCAGCGTCGACCCGAGGAAGGCCGGCGCCAGCAGCGGCCCGGCGATCCGGGTCCAGTAGTGCCAGTTGGTCCCGCCGAGGCTCTCCGCCGCCTCGCGCCACTGCGGCCGGATGCCGTCCAGCGCCGGCAGGAAGACGATCACCATGAGCGGGATCTGGAAGTACGTGTAGACGAGGATCAGGCCGGGCGTCTCGAAGAGCCACACGCCGCCGGAATACAGGTCGACCCCGACATTGTCGCGCAGGAACACGGTGACGAAGCCGGACAGGCCGATGGTGGCGATGAACGCGAACGCCAGTGTCACGCCGCCGAACTGGGCCAGCACCCCGGCTGCCGCGGTCACCGCCCGGCGCAGCAGCCCGCCCGGCCGCGCGGTGGCCAGGGCGTAGGCGAGCAGCGCCCCGAACACGGCGCCGATCACCGCGGTCGTCGCCGACAGCAGGATGCTGCGGCCGAACGCGGCCAGGATGAAGCTCTCCTTCAGCGCCCGCACGTTGCTCAGGGACGCCCCGCCCTCGTCACCCGCGAACGCCCCGATCACCACGACCAGGGTCGGGATGATCAGGAAGATCGCGACGTAGGCGAAGAACGGGACGGTCCCCAGCAACGAAAGGTGACGTCGCGAGGCAGGCGGCATGTCAGCCGATTGCCTTGGCCCAGTTGGCGGTCAGATACTCCTTGGCCTTGTTGTTCTGCTCCTCGGTCGGGATCACCGGGGTGCCCTCGACCTTGGGCAGGGCGTCGTACGCGGTCTTGTCGATCGTGCCCGCCTTGACCATGTCGTCCGCGCGCACCGGGCGGGCGCCGCCCTTGAGCCACAGGTTCTGGCCCTCGTCGGAGTAGAGGAACTCCTGCCAGAGCCGGGCCGCCGCCGGGTGCGGAGCGTCCTTGCTGATCGCCTGCACGTAGTACCCGCCGACCACCGCGCCGGCCGGCACGACGGTCTTCCAGGTCGCGGTCTTGGCCGCCTGGCCCACGTTCAGGTAGTCCCAGTCGATGACCACCGGCGTCTGGCCGGACGCGATCGTGGCCGGAGTCGGGTCCACCGGCAGGAAGTTGCCGGCCGCCTTGAGTTTTTTGAAGAACTCCACCCCCGGCGCGATGTCGTCGGCGGAGCCGCCGTTGCCGAGCGAGGCCATGAGCACGCCGGAGAACGCGGCGCCGGCCTGCGTCGGGTCGCCGTTGAGCGCCACCTTGCCCTTGTACTCCGCCTTGAGCAGGTCGGCGAGGGTGGCCGGGGCGGGCACCTTGGAGGTGTCGTACCCGATCGACATGTAGCCGCCGTAGTCGTTGACCCAGGTGCCGTTCGGGTCCTTGAGCTCCGCCGGGACCGTGTCGAACTTCTCCGACTTGTACGGCGCGAACATCGCCACGTTGGCGGTGGCCACCGCGGTGCCCAGGTCGAACACGTCGGGCGCCTTGTCCTGGCCCTTGAGCTGGTTGGCGGCGTTGATCTCGTCCTGGCTGGACGCGTCCGGCTGGGCCGAGTTGACCTTGATGCCGTACTTGGTGCCGAACGCCTTGATGATCTCGCCGTAGTTGGCCCAGTCGGGCGGGAGGGCGATGACGTTGAGCTGGCCCTCCTTCTTCGCCTCGGCGACCAGGGCGTCGAGCCCGCCCAGGTCGGCGGCGGAGGTGGCGGTGGCCGCGCCGGCGCCGCTGCCGCCGTCGCTCTCCTTCTCGGGCGGCGAGCAGGCCGCCATGGCGACGAAGGTGGATGCCGCCAGCAGAGTCGCTATCGGGGTCGCGGCGGTACGCGCAAGATTCCGCACTATGTTCCTCCTCGTGAAGCCGTGTTCAAGATCATCGCTGGGCAGGCGCGGCTTCCGGGCGACGAAAAGGCGTCGATCCGGCGACGATCTCCTGATCATGCCTCAGCGGGGGCGATCACTTCCGGATGTGCCTGGAGGAATTCAGCTACCTGGTCTTTCTTGACCGCTTTGAGCATGTCCATACTCAAGTCGGTCAGGATCTCGACGCTGCCCCCTCGTCGACCGCGGAGAGCCCGGTGGGGTCCTTCACGGTCAGCGCGGGCAGCGATCCGAGCAGGTTCTGCCGTTTATCGACAAGACGCAATGACGCCCGCGAATGGTTACGTGTTTACAAGAAATTCATACGCGCGTTTTGCTTCTCCGTGCACAGGCCAGTTGCATGTCACCTTCGCGCCGTTCCGGGCCACTATCGTGCGCGGATGCCTTCGACACCGGATGTCAGTGTCGTCATCCCCACCCGCAACCGTCCCGCCCTCGTCCTTCGCGCGATCCGCACCGTGCTGGCGCAGACCCACCGCGCGCTCGAAGTGGTCGTGGTGGTGGACGGGCCGGACGACACGACCCTCGAGGCACTGCACACACTCGACGACGATCGGATCCGCGTCGTGCAGTTGCCCGCGAAAGGCGGCGCGCCGAACGCGCGCAACCAAGGCGTGCTGGCCGCCCGCGGGGCCTGGGTCGCGCTGCTCGACGACGACGACGAGTGGCTGTGCACCAAGCTCGAGGCGCAGCTCGCGGTCGCCGCCACTGCGACCTCACTCACGCCGATCGTGGCCACCCGGCTGATCAACCGCACGCCGCGGGCGGAGTCCACACTGCCACGCCGGCTGCCCAAGGCGGGCGAGCCGATCAGCGAGTACCTGACTGTCCGGAGTGGACTGTTCTACGGGGACGGCTTCATCCAGACCTCCACGATCATGGCGCCGACCGCGCTGCTGCGCCGCGTGCCGTTCCGGCCCGGCGTGTGCCGGGCGCAGGAGCTCGACTGGACGCTGCGCGCGGTCCAGCAGGAGGACACCGAGCTGCTCTTCGTGCCGGAGCCGCTGGTGCTCTGGCACCAGGACGAGGACCGCGACCGGATCACGCTGACCAACCCGTGGGCCGAGGTGCTCGCGTGGCTGCGAGCCAGCCGCGACCTGTTCACCCGCCGCGCGTACGCTGCGTTCGCGATGAGCGTCCTTGGTTCGATGGCGGCCACCACCCGCAGTCCCGCGGTGTTCCGGGAGGTGCTGTCCGAGGCGTACCGGCACGGCCGGCCCGGCGCCATCGACTACCTGACCTACCTGCAGATCTGGGCGCTCCCGCCGGCCGTGCGCGCCAAGCTGCGCGACCGTGTCCTCGGCCGGCGGGGGGATCGGCGGAAGGCCGTCGGGGTCGATGCCGGCTGACCGCACGCTCGTCATCTGGCGGAGCGCCATGCTGCCCGCCTCGGAGACGTTCGTCCGCAACCACGGCGCCGCCCTCACCCGCTGGCGCCCGGCCTACCTCGGCGCCACCCGGATCGCGTCGCCGCTGTCCGAGCCGGCCGACGTGGTGGCCTTCCCGGACGGCGCCGGATTCCTCCGGCTGCGGCTCACCGGGCGATCGCCGATCCTGACCCGGGCGCTGGGACGGCTGCGCCCCGGCGTGGTGCATGCCCACTTCGGCGGCGACGGGTGGCTCGTCAGCCGGGCCGCCGCCGCGTGCGGGGCCCCGCTGGTCATCACCGTGCACGGGCACGACGTGACCCGGCAGCCGGCGACGCCCGGCCCCCTCGGGCTGCGCTACCGCCGCAACCTGCGCGCCGCGTTCCGCCGGGCGGCGGTGGTCCTGGCCGTCTCCGAGCCGATCCGGGAGCGGGCGATCGCCCTCGGCGCCGACCCAGCCAAGGTACGCGTGCACCACACCGGCATCCCGATCCCGGCGGCCGTCCCGGGCGGTCCGAAACGGTGGGACGTCGCCTTCGTCGGCCGCCTGGTCGAGAAGAAGGGCGTCGGCGACCTGATCGCCGCGCTCGCCCGGACACCCGCCAAGGCGGTGGTGATCGGCTCCGGACCGCTGGAGGCCGAGCTGCGCCGGCAGGCGGGCCGGCTCGACGTCACCTTCCTCGGCAACCTCCCGCCCGGCGACGTGACCCGTCACCTCGCAGCCTCGAAGATGCTCGCCGCACCGTCCCGCACCGCGGCCGACGGCGACACCGAAGGATTGCCGACCACGATCCTGGAGGCCGCCGCGCTCGGGCTGCCGGTGGTCGCGACCCGGCACAGCGGCATCCCCGAGGCGGTGAAGGACGGCGAGACCGGGCTGCTCGGCCCGGAGGGCGACCCCCGCGTGCTGGCGGGCAACATCGGCCGGCTGCTGGCCGACCCGGGCCTGCGGTCGAAGCTCGGCTCCCGCGGCCGTGAGTTCACCGCCAGGAACTTCGACCTGGCCCGGCAGACGAGCCGGCTCGAGGACCTCTACGACGAGCTCGCCGACGCCGCCGTCACCGCCGGAGCAGCCGGGCGGCGACGCGCCGTGCGCTGAGCGGCACGACCGAGATCATCAGCCGGCCGGAGGAGTCGAGCACGGGCGCGACGGCGACCAGCCGCCGGCCCTGCCGGACCAGCTTCGGGCGTACCCGCCGCATCCGGGGCGCGCGCACCGCGGCCGCGCCCGCCGCGCCGGTCGCGTTCGCCCGCCCGAGCGCGCGCCCTGGGTCGAACGGTCCCGGCTGCGCCGACACGATCCGGCGCTGCCCGGTCGGATCGGCCGTCGCGACGATGGTGACCACGTCGAAGTGGATCCAGGTACGCCCGTTCGCGACGGTGATCCGGGCAGGCACCTCCTCGGCGCTGACGCTCGCCGCGCCGTCGCCCTCCGCCTCGATCACCAGCTCGTCGCGGCGCCACCGGACGGCGACCGCGTCCAGTTTCGCGGCCCAGTCCGGCGCGGTCGTCACGTCGAACGCCGCGTCGGGCAGCCGGCCGAAGCCCGGGTACGCCGCGAACCGCCGCCCGCCGCGGACCTCGGTGCGCGGCCGGCCCTCCCGCGCGTCCTGCCGGATCACGGCGAGCAGGTCGTCGAGGTCGCCGTCGCGGGCCACCGCCAGCCGGATCCGGGCCTCCGGGCCGAGCCGGGCGGCGATGTCGTCGTTGAGGTGCTCGGCGGCCAGCCGGCCGGCGACGTCGTGCACCAGCTGCTGGCTCGCCCGGTCCAGCCCGAGCAGGTCGTCCTCGAGCAGCCGGGCGATCTCGTGGTCGAACCGGTGGACCATCACCGCGTCGCGGCGTTTGCCCGGCTCGATCAGCTCGGCCACGTACCCGGCGATCTTCTCCACGGTCTCGACCCGCACCGCGTGCCGGCTGCGGTAGGTGATGTTGCCGGCGTCGTGCCGGCGCACCGCGTAGTAGAAGTCGTATCCGGTGAGCACCGAGATCCGGCCGGCGTGGAAGCACGCCGCGAGGGTGAACGGGAAGTCGCTGCCGATCGGCATGTCCTCGCGGTAGCGGATGGCGTGCCGATCGAGCAGCTCGCGCCGGAAGAGCTTGGTGTTGGCGAGGGACCGGGGCAGCGGCGAGTCGAAGAGGTCGAGGTCGGGCTCGTCGCGGGCGAAGACGTCCTGGAAGATGTGCCGGCTGTTGACGCCGGCGACGCGGCCGAGCACGACGTCCGAGGAGTATTCGTCGGCCGCGGCGACGAGGCGTTCGAGGGCCTCCGGGCCGAGCCGGTCGTCGGCGCCGGTGAAGAACACGTAGCGGCCGGTGGCGGCGTCGAGGCCGCGGTTGAACGGGCGCGCGGGACCGCCGGAGTTGGGCTGGTGGATGACCGTGCAGCGGCCGGGATGGCGGGCGGCGAAGCGATCCAGCTCGGCGCCGCTGCCGTCGGTCGAGCCGTCGTCGACCGCGACGATCTCGAGGCGGCCGCCGCCGATCGTCTGCGCGGCCAGGGAGTCGAGGCATTCGGTGAGGTACGGCATCGTGTCGTGCACGGCCAGGATGACGGTGACATCCGGAGCCGGCGGCGGATCCAGCAGCTTGCCGTAGAGCGCATCGAGCTTGGCGGCCTGTGTCTCCCAGGTCCACTCGTCGAGCGGCCCGCTCCGGTAGCCGCCCGGATCGGCCAGCACCTTCCGCACCGCCCGGGCCAGGTCCGCCGGGTCCTGCGCGCGGAACACCTCGCCGATGCCGGTCGACCGGACCGTCTCGGCCATCGTGCGCACGTCGCTGACGATGATCGGCAGGCCGGCGTGCGCGTACTCGAAGAACTTGGTGATCAGGGCGATCTCGTGGTTGGGCCAGTGGTGGATCGGGATCAGCCCGGCGTCCGCCCCGGACAGCAAGCGGGTCACCTGGTCGTAGGGGACGTAGGGCACGGGGTGGATGCGCTCGTGCCGCGGCGCCCCGGCCGGGTCCTCCACGACCATGGCGACGTGCACGCCGGGCAGCATCGGCAGGGCCGCGGCGACGTCGGCGAGTCCCCGCTGCGGCGACGCAGATCCGCTGTAGACGAGCAGCGGAGTGTCCCGGTCCACGCCGCACAGGGCGCGTAGGTCCGGCACCTCATCGGCCGGCGGCGCCGCGACGGGCGCGTTCAGCACCACGGACGGGCGCCGGGGCAGTTCGTACTCCTCCTGCAGCATGCCGGCCAGGGTGTCGGACACAGTGACGACGGCGTCCGCGGCTGGTGCGTACTCCCGCTCGTAGGCCCGATGGGCGGGCAGCCAGCGGGCGTTGTCGCGGCGGGGGCGCGCGCCGGGCAGGAACTCGTGAGCGTCCCAGACCAGCCGGATCGCCGGGTTGCGCTCCTTGGCGCGGGCGCCCACACCGAGCATGCGGGTGTCATGCGCGTGGATCAGATCGGGCGCCAGCTCGTCGATCGCGGCGGCGAAGGCCTTTTCGTACGCCCACAGCCCAGGCTCGAGTTGCCGCCATGCTCGGTCACCCATCCGGGCGAACCAGTACCGAACCTGAGCGAGCTCGACGGGTCGGCGGGCCAGCCGGGCCAGCCGCAGCGGCCACCCGCCGCGGGCGAGCAGCCGCCCGCGCAACCCGCTCTGGCCACCGCGACCCAGCGGAAGCAGACGCACCTGCGCATGGCCGAGGCGCCAGCGCTGCTCGGCGGGGGTGGGGGAGCACCCGAGCAGGGTCACGTCCCAGCCGGCGGCGGCGGCCGAGCGGGCCGCCTTCTGCACCCGGGAGTCGCCCCGCACGCCGTTGTCGACCAGCATCACGACACGACCGTTTCCCATGATGCGGCGATTGTACGGACGCAGCGGGCGAGATCCGCGTCCCCGTCACGTACTTGTCAACGGCTCTTCACCTCGCGTCCAGCAGGCGGGATGGAGTATTGCACAATGCCGATCACTGGGGTAGGAAATAAGAAATCCCACAGGACCGATAGGACCGACACATGAGAAAGCTGATCCTTCTGGCCCTGGTCGGACTCGGCGCGCAGCTCGTCGACGGCAGCCTGGGCATGGCGTACGGCGTCACGTCGACCACCCTCCTCCTGGCGATCGGCACGAACCCGGCGGCCGCCTCGGCCACGGTTCACCTCGCCGAGATCGGTACCACGCTCGTCTCCGGCGTCTCGCACTGGCGTTTCGGCAACGTCGACTGGAAGGTCGTGCTGAAGATCGGTGTGCCGGGCGCGATCGGCGCCTTCGCCGGCGCCACGTTCCTGTCCGGTCTCTCCACCGAGACGGCCGCGCCGCTGATGGCCGTCATCCTGCTGGTCCTCGGTCTGTACGTCTTGATCCGCTTCACCACGCAAGGCCTGCCCAAGGGACACCTCGGCAAGCCGCTGCGCAAGCGGTTCCTGGCTCCACTCGGCCTGGTCGCGGGCTTCGTCGACTCCACCGGCGGCGGTGGCTGGGGTCCCGTCGGCACCCCGGCGATCCTGGCCAGCGGCCGGCTCGAGCCGCGCAAGACGATCGGCTCGATCGACACCAGCGAGTTCCTCGTCGCGATCGCGGCCAGCATCGGCTTCATCATCGGCATCGGCTCGGAGGGCGTGAACTTCGCCTGGGTCGCGGCGCTGCTGGCCGGCGGCGTGATCGCGGCGCCGATCGCGGCGTGGCTGGTGCGGCACATCCCGCCGCGGGTGCTCGGCTCCGCGGTCGGCGGCGTCATCATCCTGACCAACACCCGGACGCTGCTGCGCAGCGACTGGATCGATGCGCCCGACGCGACGCGCTACTCCGTCTACGCGGTGATCTACGTGGTCTGGGCGGCCGCCCTGGCCTACTCGATCTCGCAGTACCGCAAGAACGCCGCGGAGGAGAAGGCGATCATCGCCGAGGCCGAGGCTCAGCAGGCCCGGGCCGAGGAGGAGCGCCAGCCGGCCTGATCGCCGGACCACTGGAGCCGCGGCCGCTGGGGGGTGGCCGCGGCTTCAGTCCGTTCGCCGTCAGTCCGCT
>NZ_JBFAZH010000076.1:0-13265 GCF_040681735.1 Actinoplanes sp. NPDC051633
GATCTACGGACTTCCCCCGGTCGAGGGCGACTTCGGCCTGCGGCCCGCGATGACCGCCCGGGCCCGCGTGAGCCTCACCAAGCGGGTGCCCGCCGGCCAGGGCGTCTCCTACGGGCTGACCTACCGCACCGAGCGGGAGTCGACGCTGGCCCTGATTCCCCTCGGGTACGGCGACGGGGTGCCCCGGCACGCCTCGAATGCGGGCCCGGTGGAGATCGGCGGCCGGGTCTATCGGATCGCCGGCCGGGTCTGCATGGACCAGATCGTCGTCGACTGCGGCGACGACCCGGTGGCGCCCGGCGACGTGGCGACGCTGTTCGGCCCCGAGCGACCGACGGCTGACGACTGGGCCGAGGTGTGCGGGACGATCAACTACGAGATCGTGACGCGGTTCGGTGGCAGCCGGGTGCCGCGGGTCTACGACGGGGAGGGTTCGTGAAGGCGCCTGTGCGGAAGCGGCGTGCCAAGCAGGTCGGCATCCTCGGGGCGGTCGTCGGCGTCGCGGCGGCCGGGCTGGCCACCGCCTTCGCCGTCGAGCGCGCGCTGGTGCGCAAGTCGATCAACGCGCCCGGCGACCCCTACCGCGACGAGGAGTTCGGCGATCAGCCCTTCGACGAGCAGCTGACCGTCACCGCGGCGGACGGCACCGACCTGCACGTCGAGATCGTCGAGCCGCGCTCGCCGGCCGCTCAGCCGACCATCGTGTTCGTGCACGGCTTCGCGCTGGACATGGGCACGTTCTACTTCCAGCGGCAGACGCTCGCCGAGCAGGGCGATCACCGGCTGGTGTTCTACGACCAGCCGGGCCACGGCCGGTCCAGCAGGCTGCAATCCGGCGAGTACGACATCGCGGCGCTGGGCAAGTCGCTGGCCGCGGTGCTCGACGCGACCGTTCCGGACGGGCACATCATCCTGGTCGGGCACTCGATGGGCGGCATGACGATCATGGCGTTCGCCGAGCAGTATCCGGAGTGGTTCGGCCGCCGGGTCACCGGCGTGGTGCTGATCTCCACGTCGGCCGGCCTGATCGACAAGACCAAGATCGGGCTGCCCACCCTGGTCGCCCGGGCCAGCGCGCCGTTCTTCCCGGTGTGGGGCGGCGCCGCCCGGATCGGCGGGCGGACGATCGACCGGGCGCGGGTCGCCTCCTCCGATCTGGCGTGGTTGCTCACTCGCCGCTACGGCTTCGGCGACTCCCGGCCGAGCCCGTCGTTGGTCACCTTCGTGGAGCACATGAACTCCAAGACGTCGGTGGAGACCCTCACCAAGTACCTGCACACGCTCTACACCCACAACCGCTTCCCGGCGCTGTCCGCACTGCGCGGGGTGCCGGTGCTGGTCATCGTCGGCACGAAGGACTATCTGACCCCGGTCACGCATTCGGAGCAGATCCTGCGGCACCTGCCCGAGGCCGAGCTGGTGAAGGTCGACAACAGCGGTCACGTGGTGATGCTGGAGAAGGCGGACGAGGTGAACGCGGCGATCCTGCCGTTCCTGGAGAAGATCTCGTGACCCAGCTGTCCACCGTGGAGGAGACGCGCGCCTTCGGTCGCCGGCTCGCCGAGGTCCTGCGCGCCGGTGACCTGGTGCTGCTGACCGGCCCACTGGGCGCGGGCAAGACCGCGATGGCGCAGGGGATCGGCGCCGGGCTCGGTGTGACCGACGACGTGACGTCGCCGACCTTCGTGATCGCGCGGGTGCACAAGGCGCCGGTGCCGATGGTGCATGTCGACGCCTATCGTCTCGGTGGGCGGCTGGAGCTCGACGACCTCGACCTGGACGCGTCCCTGGAGGATGCGGTGACCGTGGTCGAGTGGGGCGAAGGGCTGGCCGAGCAGCTCAGCGACGCGTACCTGCAGGTGCGGATCGAGCGGCGCGACGACGACACCCGGGTCGTCGAGTTGATCCCGCACGGCGGAGATTGGGAAAGGCGCATCGGATGAACCTGCTCGACCTCCTCCCGGGAGCTTGGCGTGACGCGCTCACACCGTTCCTCGACGAACGCGGGACCGAGGCGCTCGGCGCGTTCGTGGCGGGCGAGTACGCCCAGCACACGATCTACCCGCCGATCGAAGACCTGTTCGCCGCCTACCGCCTGTGCCCGCCGGAGCAGACCCGGGTGCTGATCCTCGGGCAGGATCCGTACCACGGCCCGGGTCAGGCGCACGGGCTCAGCTTCAGCGTGCGGGAGGGCGTCCGCATCCCGCCGTCGCTGCGCAACGTCTTCAAGGAGCTGGCCGAGGACGTCGGGGTGGCGCCGCCGCCGACCGGTGACCTGACCGGCTGGGCGAGCCAGGGCGTGCTGCTGCTCAACGCCGTCCTGACCGTTCGCGCGGCGCAGGCGGCCTCGCACGCGGGCAAGGGCTGGGAGGCGTTCACCGACGCCACCATCCAGGCCCTCGACGCGCGCGACGAGCGGGTCGTCTTCCTGCTCTGGGGCGGGTACGCGCGCAAGAAAGCGGCGCTGATCATGAACCCGGCGCACGTCGTGCTGGAGGCCGGGCACCCCAGTCCGCTCAACCGCGTGGGCTTCCGCGGCGCCCGCCCGTTCTCCGCCGCCAACAAGGCGCTGGCCGACGCCGGTCGCACGCTGATCGACTGGAAGCTCCCGTGCTCGTCCTAGCCGTCGACACCGCCACCCCGGCCTCCACCGCCGCGGTCGCCGAGGTCACCGAGGCCGGCCTGCACGGCATCGCCGAACGCCGCACGGTCGATGCGCGCGCACACGGCGAGCTGCTCGCGCCGCAGATCCACGCGACGCTGACCGAGGCCGGCATCCGCCCGGCCGACCTGGCCGCGATCGTCGCCGGCGTCGGCCCGGGACCGTTCACCGGCCTGCGAGTCGGGCTCGCCACCGCCGCGAGCATGGGGCAGGCGCTCGACATCCCGACCTACGGCGTCTGCTCCCTCGACGGCCTGGGCCGCGCCGCCGGGCCGGGCCGCGTGCTGGTCGCGACCGATGCCCGCCGCCGCGAGGTCTACCACGCGACCTATGTGGACGGTGTCCGGGCCGACGGGCCGGGAGTCGCCAAGCCGGCCGACCTCATCGTCACCGCGGAGCGCGCGGTCGGCGAGGGTGCCCTGAAATACAGCGAGATCCTCGGGCTGCCGATCGACGAGCACGTGCTCTATCCACCCGGCGTCGCGCTGATCGCCCTCGCCGCCGAGCGCGTGCTCGGCAAGGCCGACAGCGAGCCGCTCACCCCGCTCTACCTCCGCCGGCCGGACGCCGTCGAGCCCGCCGCGCGCAAGTCCGTGCTGCCATGACGCTCGCGCCGATCACCCGGGAAAGCCGATGACCCTGGAAAAGATGCGCTGGTGGCACATCGCCGAGGTGCTGCCGATCGAGGAGGACCTCTTCGGCGCCGAGAAGTGGTCGGCGGCGATGTTCTGGAACGAGCTCGCCCAGCGCCGCTTCTACCTGGTCGCCCGAGACGACACGGGGGTCGTCGGGTACGCCGGGCTGTCCATCGTGGACAAGGACGAGGCGTGGGTGCAGAACATCGCGGTCCGCGCCGACGCCCAGAAACGCGGCATCGGCCGGGCCCTGCTCGAGGCCCTGCTGGCGGAGGCCGCGGCGAGAGGCGTCGGCCGCACCCTGCTCGAGGTCGCGGTGGACAACGAGCGCGCACAACGCCTCTACGTGGGCTACGACTTCGAGCCGGTCGGCATCCGCCGCGGCTACTACCAACCCAGCAACACCGACGCCCTGGTGATGATGCGCAGTGCCTGACGAACCTCTGGTCCTCGGCATCGAGACCTCCTGCGACGAGACGGGCGTCGGGATCGTCCGCGGCCACACCCTGCTCGCCGACGCGCTCGCGTCGAGCGTCGACCAGCACGCCCGCTTCGGCGGAGTGGTGCCCGAGGTGGCCAGCCGCGCCCATCTCGAGGCGATCGTCCCGACCATGCGGCGCGCGCTCGACGAGGCGAGGGTCACCCTCGCCGACGTCGACGCGATCGCGGTGACCTCCGGTCCCGGGCTGGCCGGCGCGCTGCTGGTCGGCGTCGCCGCCGCCAAGGGCTACGCGCTGGCCGCCGAGAAACCCATCTACGGGGTCAACCATCTGGCCGCGCACGTGGCGGTGGACACATTGGAGCACGGGCCGCTGCCCTCACCGGCGGTCGCCATGCTGGTCTCCGGCGGGCACTCGTCGCTGCTGCTGGTCGACGATCTGACCGCCGGCGTGACACCGCTGGGCGCGACCATCGACGACGCGGCCGGCGAGGCGTTCGACAAGGTCGCCCGGCTGCTCGGCCTGGGCTTCCCCGGCGGGCCGGTGATCGACCGGCAGGCCCGCAGCGGCAGCAGCGTCGCCATCGCCTTCCCCCGCGGGCTCACCGCGCCCAGGGAGATGGCCACCCACCGGTTCGACTTCTCCTTCTCCGGCCTCAAGACCGCCGTCGCCCGCTGGGTCGAGGCCCGCGAGCGCTCCGGGGAGCCGGTGCCGATCGCCGATGTGTCGGCGAGTTTCCAGGAAGCCGTCTGCGATGTGCTCACCGCCAAGGCGATCGACGCGTGCCGCGCGCATGGCGTGGACACCCTGGTCATCGGCGGTGGCGTGGCGGCCAATTCGCGGCTGCGGGTGCTCGCGGAGGAGAGGGCGCAAAAACATGGCATTCGCGTACGCGTGCCGCGCCCCGGCCTGTGCACCGACAATGGCGCGATGGTGGCCGCGCTCGGAACGCATCTCGTGGCGGCGGGCGTCGAGCCCAGCCCGCTCGATCTCCCGGCCGACTCCGCCATGCCGTTGACGACCGTCTCCGCGCGAGGGTAGGGGTGCAGATGATTGCGCGGATGTGGGAGGTGCGCGCCCTCCGCGGCGGCTTCGACCAACTGCTGACCTGGGTGTGCGACGAGGCGCTGCCCAAGCTCGAGGTGCTCCCGCAGCACGTCTCCAGCGAGGTCTTCTCGTCCACCGACCAGCGCATCGTGGTGATCTCCAAGTGGCGGCACAGCCCCGAGGCGATGCCGGTGCCGCCGGCCGCCCTGGTGGCCCGCTCGCCGCACGTCTGGGACTTCTCTCCCGTGGACCGCTGAAAACGCGTCGCAAACTGTCGCAGGCCGCCCGTAACGTCGGGCCCGATGCGAGACCTTCCCGACGCCCGTCCCGGCGACCCCGACGGCCGATCACCCACGCGTTACCTCGCGTGGCTGGTCCGCCGTGGCTGGGCATCGCTGGCGGCCGCCGTCCTGATGGCCATTCTCTGGATGCTCTGCCAGGCTCTGGTGCCGTTCGCCCTGGGCCGGGCGATCGACGCCGGCGTGGCCGGGCGATCCCGCGGCGACCTGCTGATCTGGAGTCTGGTGCTCCTCGGCCTGGGCATCGGGCAGGCGGCCGCCGGCATCATGCGGCACCGGTTCGCGGTGGTCAACTGGCTGGCCGCGGCGTTCCGCACCGTGCAGGTCGCGGTGCGGCAGAGCAACCGGCTCGGCTCCGCGCTGCCCCGCCGGATGAGCACCGGCGAGGTGGTGTCGATCGGCACCGCCGACATCGAGCAGCTCGGCAGTGCGATCGACATCATCGCCCGGGGCACCGGCTCGGCGGTCGCGGTGCTGACGGTGACCGTGATCCTGCTCGGTACGTCCATGCCGCTCGGCCTGGTCGTGGTGATCGGCGTCCCGGTGCTGATGGCCGTCGTGGGCCTGCTGATCCGGCCGTTGCATCGCCGTCAGCAGGACTACCGCGATCGGCAGGGCAAGCTGACCGGGCGAGCCGCCGATCTGGTCGCGGGGTTGCGGGTGCTGCGCGGGGTCGGCGGGGAGTCGATGATGTCGCAGCGCTACCGCGTGGAGTCGCAGGCGTTGCGGGTGGCCGGTCTGCGTACCGCACGGGTGGAGTCGTTGCTCGAGGCCGCGCAGGTGTTGCTGCCCGGTGTCTTCCTGGTGCTGGTGACGTGGCTCGGCGCCCGGTTCGCGCTCGAGGGCCGGATCACCGTGGGGCAGCTGGTGTCCTTCTACGCCTACGCCGCCTTCCTGGTGACGCCGCTGCGCCAGCTGACCGAGACGATCGACAAGCTGACCCGAGGGCATGTCGCAGCCCGGCGGGTGACCGGGCTGGTGGGAGCAGCCGGCGATCTGCCGGCCGGGGCCGCGACGCCGGCGCCGGGTGGGGAGCTGGTCGATCGAGTTTCCGGGGTACGCGTGCCGCCCGGCCGCCTCACCGCGCTGGTCGCGGCGGTGCCGGCCGACGCGGTGGCGATCACCGACCGGCTGGGGCACTACGCACCCGGCGGCGTGGCGGCGACCCTCGCGGGTGTGCCGCTGTCCGACCTCGACCCGGCCGAGCTGCGCCGGCGGATCCTGGTCGCGGACAATGACGCCCGCCTCTTCTCCGGCCCGCTGCGCGCCGACCTGGACCCGGCCGGCACCGGCCGGGCGCAGGATGCGCTGCGGACGGCGGCGGCCACCGACGTGATCGAGGCGCTGCCGGAGGGGCTGGAGAGCCGGGTCGCGGAGCGCGGCCGCGAGTTCTCCGGTGGGCAGCAGCAGCGCCTCCGGCTGGCGCGTGCGCTGGTCGCCGACCCCGACGTTCTGATCCTCGTCGAGCCGACGAGCTCGGTCGACGCGCACACCGAGGCGCGCATCGCCGATCGGCTGGCGGTGGACCGTCGCGGCCGCACGACGTTGGTGTGCACCACCAGCCCGCTGATGCTCGACCGGGTGCAGCGGGTGATCTACGTCGAGGAGGGGCGCGTCGTCGCCGAGGGCACTCATCGGGAACTGCTCGGCCGCGAGCCGCGGTACGCCCGGACCGTGCTGCGGGAGGAGGACTGATGGCGGGCGCGTTGCCGGTGGCCGGTCCGGCCCAGGTGCGGCGATATGCGCGTGACCTCTTTCGCCGGCATCCCCGCGAGGTGGCGGTCACGATCGCACTGCACGTGCTGGCGGCGGCGGCCGGGCTCGCCGGGCCGCGGCTCCTCGGCGACATCGTCGAGGCGATCCAGCGCGGCCGGGTCACCGAGGTGGTGGACCAGCTGGCGGTGATCATCGCGGTGTTCGTGGTGGCGCAGGCGGTGCTGACCAGGTTCGCCGTGCTGGCCTCGGCCCGGTTGGGGGAGCGGGTGCTGGCCCGGCTGCGGGAGGAGTTCGTCGACCGGGTGCTGACCATCCCGCTGTCCACGGTGGAGCGAGCCGGGAGCGGCGATCTGCTGACGCGTACGACGCGGGATGTGGCGACGCTGTCCAACGCGGTGCGGTTCGCGGTGCCCGACACGGTGATCTCGCTGATCACGGTGTTCCTCGTGGTCGGGGCGCTGGTGCTGGTCAGCCCGGTGCTGGCGCTGCCGATGCTGATCGTGGTGCCGATCCTCGTGGTGAGCACGAGGTGGTATCTGCGGCGGGCGCCGGCGGGCTATCTGCGGCAGAACGCGGCGTATTCCGACATCACCGACGGGCTCGCCGAGACGGTCGAGGGCGCGCGCACGGTCGAGGCGTTGGGCCGCCAGCAGCAGCGCATCGACCGCACCGACGAGGACCTGCGGCGGTCGTGGGCGGCGGAGCGCTACACGCTCTTCCTGCGCACGGTGTGGTGGCCGATCGTGGACGCCTGCTACGTGCTGCCGGTGATCGCAACGGTGCTGGCCGGCGGCTGGTTCTACCTCCGCGGCTCGGTGACGCTCGGGCAGGTCACCGCCGCGGTGATCTACGTGCAGCTGCTCGTCGAGCCGCTCGACCGCCTGCTGAGCTGGCTGGACGAGTTGCAGGTGGGCGCGGCTTCGCTGGCCCGGCTGCTGGGCGTCGCGGAGGACGACGCGGCGCGGCCGACCCGCGGTGGCACCCCTGCCGGGAGCCGGGTCGAGGTGTCCGGCGTGCACTTCGCGTACGTGCCCGGGCGTCCGGTGCTACACGGCATCGACCTGGTCCTGGAGCCGGGCGAGCGGCTGGCGATCGTCGGGCCGTCCGGCGCCGGCAAGTCCACCCTCGGCCGCCTGCTGGCCGGCGTGCACGAGCCGACCGGCGGGACGATCACGGTCGGCGGTGTCGACCTGCGCACGCTGTCGGCGGAGGATCTGCGGCGGGAGGTCGCGCTGGTCACGCAGGAGCATCACGTGTTCATCGGGACGGTGTCCGACAACGTCGCGATGGTCCGCCCGGAGGCAACGGCGGCACAGGTCCGGGCGGCGCTGGCGGCGGTCAACGCACTCGGATGGGCCACCGCGCTCCCGCAGGGGCTCGAGACGCGGGTGGGCGCCGACGGCGAGACGCTGTCGGCCGGGCAGGCGCAGCAGCTCGCGCTGGCACGGCTGGTGCTGGCCGACCCGCACACGCTGGTCCTGGACGAGGCGACCTCTCTGCTGGACCCACGGGCGGCGCGGGACCTGGAGCGGTCGCTGGCCGCGGTGGTCCGGGGCCGCACGGTGGTGGCGATCGCCCACCGCCTCTTCTCCGCACACGACGCCGATCGCGTCGCGGTGGTCGAGGACGGCCGCATCACCGAGCTCGGTTCGCACGACGAGCTGGTCGCGGCGGGCGGCTCATACGCATCGTTGTGGCGCTCCTGGCAGGGCGACGAGAGGGCCCTGACGATGTGACGCTTGCAAACGCGGCAACGGCTCCGACCGCGGAACCCTTGCGGGCGCAGTGGGCGAGGAGCGGAGAGAGACACGCCGGTGGATGCTTGCGGGCCGCGGTGGGCGAGGAGCGAGAGAGACACGCCGGCGGATGCCTCGCGGGCCGCGGTGGGCGAGGAGCGGAGAGGGAAATGCCGGTGGATGCTTGCGGGCCGCGGTGGGCGAGGAGCGGAGAAGGGCACGCCGGTGGATGCCTCGCGGGCCGCGGTGGGCGGGGCTGCGTTGGCGGCGCTTTGACCTCGTTCGTCAGGCGCGCAGGGCGAGCGCCACGCCGAGGATCACCAGTGTCACGACCGCGATGAGGAAGACCAGGAGGAGCTCTCGCTGCGGGCGCTCGTCGGCAGCCGGGAGGTCGCTGGTGACCGCGGCCAGCTCGGACATCGTGCGGGCGCCACACGCGACCTCGACCCGCGCCGCGAACTCGTCCAGCGTCAGGCGGCCCGCGCCGGTGTGCTGCTCCAGAGCAGCCACCACCCGCTGGCGGTCCTCGTCCGACGCACGGATATCCACCCGCCGGATGCTATCCGGAAACGGCAACCCCGACCTCAGCCGAATGGGCGTTCTCGGCTCGTATGTCGGGATCTTCAGGACACCCCAAGTTAGGCGCGCGGGCGACCGGCAACGACCAGGAACATGCCTGTCAGCCAGGGGATCACGGCCAGCACCGCACCCTTCGTGCCGCCCAGAGTGATCAGCACGACGGCCAGCAGGCAGCAGATGATCCCGGCGATCAGCATCCGGCGGCGGCGCGCGGGGTGGTGGGGGGCGGCGGCGACCGGCATCTCGTCGCGCAGGTCGGCGACGATGTCCTCGAAGCGGCGGGCTTCGTCGTCCTGCGGCACGCGCACACTCCCGGCTGTTCGGCAGAACACCCACCGTACCCCTCTGGATGACGCGCGGTGGTCACGCCGAGTCGCTGCCGTCTACGCCGGCCCGGGTGTGGCCGGCAGCCATGGGTTGACCAGGGCCTCGGTCGCGGTCCGTACGGCCGCCCGGCGTTCCTCCGCACGTACCCTCGGTGGGATCTCCAAGCGCCGCAGGCGCGGGCCCACGAAGCCGCCGCCCGCCGTCGCCGCCGGGTCATCCGCCAGGTCCGCGATCGGCCGCGCGGCAACCTCCGGCCGGGCACCGAAAATCCGCTGAGCCGCCGCCGCGACGGCGCGAACCGGCCCCGGCACCCCACGCGCGTCGCGGAGGACGGCGGTCGCCACCAGACCCGGGAAGACGCACGCGACCTCGACCGGCGTGGCCCGGAGCTCCTCCATCAGGTCGACGGCGAGCAGGTCGTTGGCGAACTGGGTGCGCCCCGCCACGCGGATGCCCCGGCCGCCGCGCCGCATCTGCAGGTCATCGAGGTCGAGGGTGTCGGGGTACTTGCCGGCGTTGGCGACGAGGACGATGCGACCGGCCGGAGCGGCCAGCACAAGTGGGAGCAGTCGACGAATCAGCAGGTAGCGGGACAGGTAGTTGAGGGCGAGGACGCGCTCGAGGCCTTCGTCGGTCCACTCCGGAGCGCCGGCGAAGACGCCCGCGCACAGCACGATCGAGTCGAGCCGGTCGGTTCGCGCGGCGACTTCCTCGGCTGCCCGGCCGGTCTCGCGCATGAGCGACAGATCGGCCTGCAGGGACGATCGGGATGAGCGGCTCACGGTGAGCACCCGGTGTCCGCGGCCGGCGAGTTCGGCGGCCACCGCGCGGCCGATGCCGGCACCGCCGCCGGTAACCAGTGTTGTAGTCATGCCATGGACGCTAGGCGCGGTGCGGGAGACACTCCATGTGTCAGCGTCCGGGAAACCACATCAACCGTCCAAGTCTGGAGGCGCGGTGGATCTGCTCAGTGCCGTCTTCCGCGAGGTGCACTTCGAGAGCGCCGGCTACCGATGGCTGGAGATGCGCGCGCCGTGGCGGATCGACTTCGACCGGCCCGAGCTGCGTGGCGTACACATCATCGCGAAAGGTTCGTGCGAGATCGAGTTCGCCGACGGATCGGTCGAGGAGCTCGACGCCGGCGACCTGGTGATCCTGCCGCGCGGCGACATGCATGCCTTGCGCTCGCCCGGCGCACGGCAGATGCGCGGCGTCTCCGAACGGCGGGTGGCCGACGATGCCGGCAGCCACCGCCATCCGGAGCCGCACACGGTGGTGGTGTGCGGAGCTTTCCTCGTCGGCGAGCCCGACCACCCGGCATTGCGGGGACTGCCGCGCGCCGTCCGCGTCGCGGGCGAGAACGGCCGGCCCGCACCATGGCTGGGCCCGCTGATCGAGGCGATCAGCGCCGAGGCCCACGACGGCGGCCCCGGCAGCGACCTGGTCATGGCCCGCCTCTCCGACGCGATGCTGCTGCGCGCGCTGAGAGCACGGGCATCCACCATGGACCACCCGGGATGGCTGGCCGGAATAGCCGATCCCTACGTCGCCGTAGCGCTGGAGGCGATGCATGGCGACCTCGGAAGGCAGTGGACGCTGGCCGGCTTGGCCGCTGCGGCGGGACTGTCCCGGGCGGCCTTCGCCGCGAGATTCTCCGAGCGGGTGGGCGAGCCGGCCATGAGTTATCTGCTCGCGCTGCGCATGCAACGAGCCAAGGTGCTGTTGGCAGATGGCGAGACGACGGTCGCCGCAGCGGCACGAAGCGTGGGCTACCAGTCAGAGGTCGGCTTCGCGGCAGCCTTCAAGCGGGAGACCGGCGTCCCACCGGGCCGGTACCGCAAGATGCGCAAGCACGACCGATGACAAAGGGCGCGCTGCGGATCGCAGCGCGCCCCTCGGCGGTAGATCAGAAGCCCGGGCCGTGCTGGTGGCCGTGGCCGCCGTGGCTGTGCCCGTGCCCACCGGCACCGGCCGGCTCCGGCTCGGCCGGCTTCTCCACCACGAGGCTTTCCGTGGTGAGGAGCAGCCCGGCGATCGAAACGGCGTTGGAGACCGCGTTGCGGGTCACCTTCACCGGGTCGATGATGCCGGCCGCGGCCAGGTCGACGTACTCGTCGGTGGCCGCGTTGAGGCCGTGGCCCCAGTCGAGCTCGCGCACCTTGCCCACCACGACGTAGCCGTCGTGGCCGGCGTTCTGCGCGATCCAGCGCAGCGGCTCGTCCAGCGCCTTGCGGACGATCTGGACACCGATCGCCTCCTCGCCGGACAGGCCGAGGTTGCCATCGAGCACCGGGATGATCTGCGAGAGCGCGGCGCCGCCACCCGGGACGGTGCCCTCCTCGACCGCTGCCTTGGTCGCCGCGATGGCGTCCTCGATGCGGTGCTTGCGCTCCTTCATCTCGACCTCGGTGGCCGCGCCGACCTTGATCACCGCGATGCCGCCGGACAGCTTGGCCAGCCGCTCGGCGAGCTTCTCACGGTCCCAGTCGGAGTCCGACGCCTCGATCTCCTTGCGGATCTGCGCGACGCGGTCCTGGATCTCGGCCGCGTTGCCGCCACCGTCCACGATGGTCGTGGTGTCCTTGTCGACCACCACGCGCCGGGCCGAGCCCAGCATCTCGACGGTGACCTGGTCGAGCTTGTAGCCCAGCTCCGGCGCGATCAGCTCGCCGCCGGTGGCGATCGCCATGTCCTGCAGCATCGCCTTGCGCCGGTCGCCGAAGCCGGGAGCCTTCACCGCGGCGACCTTGAAGGTCTTGCGGATCGCGTTGACCACCAGGGTGGACAGGGCCTGGCCCTCGACGTCCTCAGCGATGATCAGCAGCGGCTTGCCGGACTGCAGCACCTTCTCCAGCAGCGGCAGCATCTCCTCGACCGAGGAGATCTTCTGCGTGCTGATCAGGATGTACGGGTCCTCGAGCACGACCTCCTGCGACTCGGCGTCGGTCACGAAGTTCGGCGAGATGAAGCCCTTGTCGAACTGCAGACCCTCGGTGACCTCGAGCTCGGTGCTGAGCGCCGAACCCTCCTCCACCGTGATGACACCGTCGCGGCCGACCCGGTCCATCGACTCGGCGATCAGCTCGCCGATCGTCGAGTCCTGGGCCGAGATGGTCGCCACGTTCGCGATCGCCTTGTGGTCGGCGACCTCGACCGCCTTGTCCAGCAGCGCCTTGGAGACCGCCTCGGCAGCGGCGTCCATGCCCCGCTTGAGGCCGATCGGGTTGGCACCCGCCGTCACGTTGCGCAGGCCCTCACGGACCAGCGCCTGCGCGAGCACGGTCGCCGTGGTGGTCCCGTCGCCGGCGACGTCGTTGGTCTTGGTCGCCACCTCCTTGACCAACTGGGCGCCGAGGTTCTCGTACGGGTCGGTGAGCTCGATCTCCTTGGCGATGGTCACGCCGTCGTTGGTGATCGTGGGCGGGCCGAACTTCTTGTCGAGGACGACGTTGCGGCCGCGTGGGCCGAGGGTGACCTTGACCGTGTCGGCGAGCGTGTTGACGCCGTGCTCCAGCAGGTGCCGCGCGTCGTCAGAGAAACTCAGAATCTTCGCCATTTATAGGTCCCTTTCACGCACCACCGCCCCGGTCCTCGAGCGAGAACCGGGGCGGAGAGCACATTCAGTAGGTCACTTCTCGATGACCGCGAGGACGTCGCGGGCGGAGAGCACCAGGTACTCCTCGCCGGCGTACTTGACCTCGGTGCCGCCGTACTTCGAGTAGAGCACCGTCTCGCCGACCTTCACGTCGATCGGGACGCGGTTGCCCTTGTCGTCGATGCGGCCGGGGCCGACAGCAAGGACGGTGCCCTCCTGCGGCTTCTCC
>NZ_JBFAZH010000077.1:0-13262 GCF_040681735.1 Actinoplanes sp. NPDC051633
CGGGGCACGAGGCGCCGCGGCCCTCCGCCCGTCCGGCGTCCCCGGCCTGGCTCGAGCGCGCCCTGCGCGATTTCCGGGTCATCATGCTGGACCAGCGCGGCACCGGCCGGTCCACGCCCTACGGCTCGCCCGGTCCGGATCCGGCGGCCGACGCCGAGTACCTGACGCATTTCCGCGCGGATGCCATCGTCCGGGACGCCGAGAGCCTGCGGGAGCACCTGGGCGCCCGGCGGTGGAGTCTGCTCGGCCAGTCCTTCGGCGGGTACTGCAGCCTGCACTACCTGACCGTCGCGCCGGACAGCCTCCGGGAGGTGTTCTTCACCGGTGGCCTGCCGCCCGTCGGGCATCCCGCCGACGACGTGTACTCAGCCGCCTACGACGTGATGCGCCGGCTGAACATCCGCTACCACCGGAGGTTCCCGCAGGACGCCGCGCGGCTGGCGGAGCTGCTCGAGTGCAGCGCCGCGGGCGGGATCAGCACCCTCGACGGCACGCCGTTGTCGCCGCGGCTGATCCGCACCCTCGGCCACCACCTGGGCATGGACGGCGGGGCCGAGCGGCTGCACCAGCTGCTGGAGCTCGACTTCGCCTCGCCGGGCTTCCGGCACGACGTCGCCGCGCTGCTGCCGTTCGGCGCGCGCAACCCGCTGTACGCGGTGCTGCACGAGGCGAGTTACGCCGACGGCGGCGCCACGCGCTGGTCGGCCGACCGGACCCGGCCCGACGACTTCGCCGGCGACTCGCTCCTGCTGACCGGCGAGCACCTGTATCCCTGGCACTTCGAGGAGACGCCCGGCCTGCGGCCCTACCGCGACGTCGCGGCGATCCTGGCCGAGCACGAGTGGCCGCGCCTCTACGACGCCGAGGTGCTCGCGCGGGTCGAGGTGCCGTGCGCCGCCATCATCTACGCCGACGATCCGTACGTGCTCCGCCGGTACTCGGAGGAGACGGCCGACCTGCTGCCCGGGATGCGCCGGTGGCTCACCGACGAGTTCCTGCACAACGGGCTGCGCACGGCCGGCGGCCACGTCCTCGACCGGCTGATCTCCCTGGCCAGAGACTGACCCCTGCTCCGGGGTTGTGCTGCTACCGGCCGCTGAGCCTCCGGCAAGGGCGGACAATTCGGGCCCCTACTCCGGGTCGAGCACCGCCAGGAGCTCGCCGGTGTCCACCTCCGCGCCCGGGTGCACCGGGAGGGAGGCCACCACGCCGGCCGACGGGGCGTGCACCGGATGCTCCAGCTTCATCGCCTCCAGCGTCAGGAGCAGCTCGCCCGCGCGTACCCTCTGGCCCGGCACCACCAGCACCCGCCGCACCGCGCCGGGCAGCGGCGCGATCAGCGACCCCTCCGCGGCCTCCGGCGCGGGCAGCGGGAAGCGGGACAGCTCGCGCAGCGTGACCGAGCCCTCGGGGCTGTCCACGTAGGAGACCTCGCCGACGCGGTGCACGCCGAAGGTCAGCCGGATGCCGCTCACGTCCAGCACGACACGGTCCGAGGACGCGTGCACCACGGTCGTCGGCGGGTGGTCCTCGATCGTCGGCTCCTGGCCCAGACCCGCCAGGTCCAGCTCCTCCGGATCCACCGCGCGCACCCACCAGCCGGCCAGCTCGCCGTGCCGGTTCATCCGGTAGCCCACCTCGACCGGACCGGCCGGGCCGTCGTAGACCGCCGTCTGCGAGCCGGACGGCACGTTGCGCCAGCCGCTGGGCAGGGAGGCAAGGGCCTTGGCGGCGCTGCGGCGCGACGCCGCGCCGGCCAGGGCCGACGCCAGGCAGGAGATGCGTACGGCGTCCACCGAGGACAGCAACGGCGCGAAGACCTCCGGATGCCGGTCCAGGAACCCGGTGTCCACTTCGCCCATCCGGAACGACGGGTGGCGCAGCACGCGCACCAGCAGGTCACGGTTGGTCACCACGCCGTGCAGGCGGGCCCGCGCCAGCGCCGAGGCCAGCATCCGCGAAGCCTCGGGGCGGGTCGGCGCCCAGGCGATCAGCTTCGCCAGCATCGGCTCGTTGTGCGCGCCGACCACCGAGCCGTCCACCACACCGCTGTCGAGGCGCAGGCCCGGCTGGGGCAGGGGGCGGAACGAGCCGGCCACGTCCGGCACGGCGAAACGGTGCAGGGTGCCGGCGGCGGGCAGCCACGCGTACGCCGGATCCTCCGCGCAGATGCGCACCTCGATCGCGTGCCCGCGGATCGGCGGCGGCCCCGGCATCGGCAGGTTGCCGCCCTCGGCGACCAGCAGCTGCAGCCGGACCAGGTCGTACCCGGAGACGCACTCGGTGATCGCGTGCTCGACCTGCAGGCTCGGGGTGAGCTCGAGGAAGTGGAAGTCCCCGGCCGGGTCGAGGAGGAACTCGACCGTGCCGACGCCGACGAAGCCGAGCGCACGCACGGCGACCACCGCCGCCCGGCACAACTCCTCGCGCAGCCCCTGGTCGACCGCCGGCGACGGGGTCTCCTCGACGATCTTCTGGTAGCGGCGCTGCACCGAGCACTCACGCTCGCCGAACGGCACCACGGCACCCTGCGCGTCGGCGAGGATCGGCACCTCGATGTGCCGGGCGTCCTCGACGTACGGCTCGCAGAAGACGTCGCCGCCGACCTCCTGGCGGGTGGAGGCGACCGCCTCGGCCAGGGTCACCCGGTCGCGGACCACGCGCATGCCGGATCCGCCGGCGCCGATCGCCGGCTTGATCAGCACCGGGAACTCGGTGACCTTCTGCGGGTCGGTGTGCGTCGGCAGCACGCGTACCCCGGCCTCGGCGACCCTTTCCTTGCTCTCGATCTTGTCGTGCAGCGTGCCCAGCGTCTTGGCCGGTGGGCCCACCCAGATCATCCCGGCGTCGGCGACCGCCGCGGCGAAGTCCGGGTCCTCGGCCATCACGCCGTTGCCGGGGTGCACCGCGTTGGCGCCCGCGCGCTTCGCCGCCGCGATGATCAGATCGCCGCGCAGATAGGTCGCCGACGGCATGTTCCCGGGCAGGTGGACGGCGTAGTCGGCCTCCGTCACGTGCGGCGCGTCGGCGTCCGCGTCGGAGTAGACGGCTACGGTCTCGATGCCGACCAGGCGGCAGGTGGCGAACACCCGGCGGGCGATCTCACCACGGTGGGCCACCAGAAGACGACGGATCACTGCGTACCTTTCAGGGTCTGAACACGCCCACGTGCTCTGCTCCCTGCACCGCCGCGCTGTGCACGGCGGAAAGGCAGAGGCCCAGCACGGTACGGGTGTCGCGGGGGTCGATGACGCCGTCGTCGGGAAGCTTCCGGCGCTGGTCCGGCTCCTCGGCGGGCCGTTCCACCGGCCAGCTGAAGAGGAACCGCGGCTCGTACGCCCGGCCGTAGACGCCGCCCATCTCCTCGGCCGGGGTGGCGCCGATCATCAAGGTGAGGTGCGGGACGGTCGACTTGGCCACGGCGTGCACGAGCGGCGCGCCGTGCCGGACGTCGGCCGCCTCCCGGTCCTCGATCGTCGCGTTGCCGGTGTACTGGACGAACAGCAGGGTGGTGTCCGTGGCGTTGGCGAGCTGGATGAAGTGCACGGCCTTCTGCGTCTCGGCCGGTGTGAAGGCGCCACCGAGGTTGGCCACCACGCCGATCGGGTAGCCGTGCAGCTCGCCCCAGCCGGTCACCAGCGCGGTGCCCTGAGACGGCTTGAACTCGTCGAAGTCGCTGTCGTCCAGGATCCGGGCGAGCACCTCGCGCGGGTCGAAGACGTCCGCGCTCGACATGGTGAGCAGGTCCTCCGCGTCGTAGCGGGGGGCCGGTGGCGGGAAGGTGCGGGGTCCGGGACCCCGCTTGCGCCAGTTGAATCGGCGTACGCACTGGCGGGCCAGCCGGAGCCCGTCGCGCTCGTCCTCGGCCAGCTGGTCGGCCGGCCCGGTCACGCCCGCCGGCACCGTCGGGGCGCTGCGCACCTCGGGCCCGCGGCCGTTGGCTGTGCTGCGTACCGGCTGGGGGTGGATGGTCAGCACCTTGGCGTGTCCACGCACCATGATCGTGTAGTCGGAGAGGGCCGGCAGGTAGGCCGCGTCGCCGTTGGTCGCGCCGAAGACCACACACACCGTCGGGACGCGATCGGCGGTGAGCTGGCTGAGGTCGCGGGCGATCGCGCCGCCGGGCGGCGGGCCGGTGGGCGCCGCGGCGCCGGTCGACTCGACCAGGTTGACCAGCGGAAGGCGGTTGACCGCCGCGATCCGGGCCGCGCGCCGGATCTTCTCGACCGTGTACGGGTTGACCGCGCCACCGTCCACCGTCGGATCGTTCGCGATCACCACGCACTCGACGCCCTCGACGACGCCGATCCCGGTGACCACGCTCGCGCCGATCGGGTAGCTCGACCCCCAGGCCGCCACCGGGGACAGCTCGAGGAATGGGCTGTCCTGGTCGAGCAGCATCTCGACGCGTTCGCGGGGGAGCAGCTTGCCGCGGGCGTGATGCCGGGTCACCCACTTCTCCCCGCCTCCGGCCCGCGCCTCGTCCAGCGCCGCCTCCAGCTCGGCCAGCCGCTCCAGCATCGCGCTACGGTTCTGCAGGTAGCCCGGAGTGCGTGGGTCGATCGTGGTGTCAAGGACGGTCATGAAGTCACCCCGCTTCCGTCTCACTGAGATGTCGTGCCTCTCGACCATTTCGACAACGAGTGGCTGACCGGGTGCGACACGGATCTTGATGTCACGTTTGCGGGGCACTTCGCGGGCATGAAAAAGGGCCGTCCGCGATGCGGACGGCCCCTTTCCGGTTCGTCAGACTCGAGCCCGGCGGGCCAGCCGCTCGGGATCCAGGATGATCACGCTCTTGCCGTCGAGCCGGAGCCACGCGCGGGAGGCGAAGTCGGCGAGCGCCTTGTTCACCGTCTCGCGGGACGCGCCGACCAGCTGAGCCAGCTCCTCCTGCGTCAGGTCGTGGGTGACCCGCAGGACGCCGCCGTCACGCGTGCCGAAGCGGCCGGCCATCTGCAGCAGATTTTTCGCCACCCGGCCCGGGACGTCCGTGAAGATCAGGTCGGCGAGGGCGTCGTTCGTCCGGCGCAACCGACGCGCGAGCACGCGCAGTAACTGCTCGGCTATCTCGGGCCGATTGTTCAGCCACGGGCGCAGCGACGACTTCCGCAGCCGCGCCAGCCGGGTGTCGGTCACCGCGGTGGCCGTGGCCGTCCGCGGGCCGGGGTCGAAGAGGGACAGCTCACCGAGCATGTCCGACGGCCCCATGATCGAGACGAGGTTCTGCCGGCCGTCGGCCGCCCGTCGCCCCAGCTTGATCTTCCCCGACAGCACGATGTACAGGCTGTCGCCGGCCTCACCCTCGTTGAAGACGATGTCGCCCTTGCGGACCTCGATCGTGTCCATCTCCTTGGCGAGCGCCTCCGCGGCCTCCGGGTCCACGCCCTGGAAGATCCCGCTGCGCGCCAGCACCTCATCCATCGCCGCACCTCCACCTGCGCGTTCGCCCGCGCTCGATCAGTCTAGGCGCACGCGGGCCGGAAACGGGCGGGCACCCCTTGATCCAAGTCCCGCAGCGTAACCGCTGCGGCTGTGACAATCGCGGATTTCGTCGCTCTGGGTGATGGCCATCAGCCGAATGACGGGTCGTCCGCGGTTGCCCACCGACGGTATCGTCGCCGTCGATGAATGCCCACCCCCCGAGGGCCCGTCGCGGACTCTTCGGCCACCCCCTGCTCACGGCCACCATCGTCGTGGCCGCGCTGCTCGGCGCCGGTGTCGCGGGCGTCGCGCTGGCCAACAGGGGCAATTCGGACGACCCGGCGACGTGGCACGCCGCCACTCCCGCTTCCGCCGCTCCCTCGACCCGGGCGAAAGCCGCGCCCAGGGAGGAGAAGGCGGCCGTCGAGTCGATCACGATGTCCGCGACCGGCGACATCATCATGGGCAGCGCGCCCAACAAGCTGCCCGCCAACGGCGGCGAGGGCTTCTTCGACTCGGTCGAGGAGGGACTCAAGGCCGACCTGGTGATGGGCAACCTCGAGCAGCCGCTGACCGGGGACACCGGCACGTCCAAGTGCGGGTCGCCGCCGCGGGCCAACTGCTTCGCCTTCCGCTCGCCGCCCTCGTACGCGAAGCACCTCAAGAACGCCGGCTTCCAGCTCCTCAACACCGCGAACAACCACTCCAAGGACTTCGGCGCGCAGGGCTACCGGAACACGGTCAAGGCGCTCGAGGGCGCCGGGCTCGAGCACACCGGCGCCGAGGGTCAGGTGACCGTGGTGACGGTGGAGGGGGTCAAGGTGGCGGTGGTCGGCTTCTCCTCGTACGAGGGAGCGAACAACCTGAACGACCTGGACGCCTCGCGCACGGTGGTCGAGAAGGCGGCCGGGGAGGCCGACCTGGTCGTGGTGCAGGTGCACATGGGCGCCGAGGGCTCGGACAAGGTGCACGTCAAGCCGGGCAACGAGCTGTTCTTCGGCGAGAACAGGGGCGACCCCATCAAGTTCTCGCACGCGGTCGTCGACGCGGGCGCCGACGTGGTCATCGGGCACGGGCCGCACGTGCTGCGCGGCATGGAGTTCTACAAGGGCAGGCTGATCGCGTACAGCCTCGGCAACTTCGCCGGGGGCGGCAAGACGCTCTCCAGCGACGGGGTGCTGAAGTACGGCGCGATCCTGCACGCGTCCCTGAAGCCGGACGGGTCGTGGGCCGGCGGCAAGGTGCTCTCCACCTACATGAACGCGACCGGCGTGCCGACCCGGGACGACGACAACGAGCGGGGACGCAAGATGGTCGCCGAGCTCTCCAAGGACGACTTCGGCGACACCGCGGCGCGGATCGGCAAGGACGGCTCGATCACGCCGCCGGGCGCTTAAGCCTGTCGTACCCTCGACGTACTCTTTATCGGTGACTCGACCCCTTGCCGCCGCCGCGACGGCCGTTCTGGCCCGTTCCGCCAGGCGTTTCGCGGGGGAGACGCCGATCGGCCGCAAGCGCCGCGCCCGCAAGATGGCGCGTGAGCTGACCGAGATCCATCCCGACGCGCATTGCGAGCTCGACTTCACGACACCGCTCGAGCTGGCCGTCGCCACCATCCTGTCGGCGCAGACCACCGACGTGCGGGTCAACGAGGTCACTCCGACGGTGTTCAAGCGCTACCTGACACCCGCCGACTACGCCGCCGCCGACCGCGCCGAGATGGAGGCGATCCTCCGGCCGACCGGCTTCTTCCGGGCCAAGACCGACTCGCTGATCAAGCTGGGTCAGGCGCTGGTCGACCGCTACGACTCGGTGCTGCCCGGCAAGCTGGACGAGTTGGTCACGCTGCCCGGCATCGGGCGCAAGACGGCGAATGTCATCCTCGGCAACGCCTTCGGGGTCCCGGGCCTGACCGTCGACACCCACTTCCGCCGGTTGGTCAACCGTTTCGGCTGGGTGCACGAGGACGACCCGGTCAAGATCGAGTTCCAGGTGGCGGAGCTGATCGAGAAACGCGACTGGACGATGCTGTCGCACCGCGTGATCTTCCACGGGCGGCGGGTGTGTCATGCCCGCAAGCCGGCCTGCGGAGCCTGCACGCTCGCGCCGATGTGCCCGTCGTACGGCACCGGCCCGACCGACGCCGCCGGTGCGGCCAAGCTGCTGAAAGGTCCGCGGGCGCGCGAGTTGGCCGAGCACGCCGGCATCGACCCGGCGCTGGTGCCGGCGGCGGCGATGGCGACGCCGGAGGCGCCGTGAGGCCGGCGCTCATCCCGCCGCTCGTGCTGCTGCTCGCCGCTTGCAGCGCCCCGCCCCCGGCGGCGGAGCCGCCGCCCGAGACGGTCTCGCCGTTCGATGACTGCGCCGCTCTCGCCGCGTCGCCACCCTCCGCCGCGCCGGAGACCTCTTCCCGAGGCGCCGGCAATTTGCCGGAGTTGTCCCTTCCCTGTTTCACCGGTGGCCGGCCGGTCGCTCTGACCGACCTGCGCGGCCCGGCGGTGATCAACATGTGGGCGTCCTGGTGCGGACCCTGCCGCGAGGAGCTGCCCGTGGTGCAGCGGCTGGCCGAGCGTGCCGAGGGGCGCCTGCACGTGATCGGCGTCGACGTGGGCGACAGCCGGGAGGCGGCCGCGTCGTTCGGCCAGGCCCGCGGCGTCACCTTCCCCACCCTGTACGACCGCGACCGCAAGCTGCTCGCCGCCCTCGGCAAGGTGACGCTGCCGGTGACGGTCTTCGTCGACACCGCCGGGCGGGGCTACGTGCATCCGCTGCCGGTCGACGCCCGCAAGCTGTCCGAGCTGGTACGCACGCACACCGGTGTGACGGTGACGCCGTGACCGAGCTGCCGTATTGGTGGGAGCCGCTGCTGAGCCGGGTGCGGGGGTCCCGCGCCGAGGATTTCACCGCGCTGCGCTCACCCAACGGCGCCGGGCGCCCCAGCGCCGTGCTGGTCCTGCTGGGCGAGCAGCCGGGCGGCGGCCCCGACGTCCTGGTGCTGCAGCGGGCCGCGTCCATGCGCAACCACGCCGGCCAGCCCGCCTTCCCCGGCGGCGCCTCCGACCCGGGCGACGCCGACGCCGCGGCGACGGCCCTGCGCGAGGCGTCCGAGGAGGTCGGGCTCGACCCGTCCACCGCCACCGTCCTCACCGAGCTTCCGTCGCTGTTCATCCCGGTGAGCGGGTTCCAGGTCACCCCCGTGCTGGCCTGGTGGCACGCGCCGCACCCGGTGGGCCCCCGGCAGCCGGCCGAGGTGGCCCGGGTCGAGCGGCTGCCGGTGGCCGAGCTGGTCGATCCGGCCAACCGCACCCGGCTGCGCCACCCGACCGGCTGGATCGGGCCGGCGTTCCGGGTCCGCGGCATGCTGGTCTGGGGTTTCACCGCCGGGGTGATCTCGACGCTGCTCGATCTGGCCGGTTGGAGCCGGCCGTGGGACACCGCCCGCGTCGAGGATCTGCCACCGGCGGCCGTCCCGGTGCCGGCCGCGCCGGGCGGCGCCCCCGACGAGGTGATCCCATGAGCCGGGGCGCGACGGCTACGGTCTGGACCACGACGGCGATCGATCGCCGAGCCGCGGAGCGATGGCAGGCTCCGGGCGGCTGGTCCGTCATCTCTACGCTGAGTGGGTGCCCGTGGTCGACGCGATCCTGATCCTGCTGATGCTGGTCTTTGCGATCAGCGGTTACCGGCAGGGGTTCGTCATCGGCGCGCTGTCCTTCGGCGGCTTCTTCAGCGGCGCCCTGATCGGTCTCCAGGTCGGCCCGCTGATCGCGAACCAGTTCGAGGACGGCGCGATCCGGGTCGTGGTCTCGCTGGTCGCGATCTTCGCGCTGGCCGTGCTCGGTCAGACGCTGGCCGGCTGGTTCGGCACGAAGCTGCGCCGGTCGATCACCAGCCGCCCGCTGCAGCGGGTCGACGACGCGGGCGGCGCGGTCGTGTCGCTGATCGCGGTGCTGCTGGTGGCCTGGCTGGTCGCCATCCCGCTGAAGTCGACGTCGCTGCCCTGGCTCAACCGCGAGGTGCGCAGCAGTGCCGTGCTCAGCGGCATCAACCAGCTGATGCCGGCCAAGGCGCAGGCGCTGTCGTCGGCGTTGCGCAGCACCCTCGACACCAACGGCTTCCCCGAGGTGTTCAGCGGGCTTGCCCCGACCAAGACGAAAGAGGTCGCGGCGCCAGACCCCAAGCTGGCGAAATCGCAGGTGGTGATCAACAGCAAGAAGTCGGTGCTCAAGATCCGGGGGTACGCGCCGAGCTGCTCCCGCCGCATCGAGGGCTCCGGTTTCGTGTACGCCACCGAGCGGGTGATGACCAACGCGCACGTGGTGGCCGGCACCCGGGAGGTGCAGGTGGTGACCGACAACGGTGAGCTGGACGGCACCGTGACGGTCTACGACCCCAAGCGCGACCTCGCGGTGATCCACGTGCCCGGGCTGCGCGCGCCGCGGATGTCGTTCGTGGACAAGCAGGCCGGGTCGGGGGCGAGCGCGATCGTGCTGGGCTACCCGCTCGACGGGCCGTACAACGCTCAGTCCGCCCGGGTCAGCGACGTCGGCAACATCCCGGGCCCCGACATCTACGAGAGCGGCGAGGTCAACCGCGAGATCTACACGATCCGGGCGCTGGTGCGCAGCGGCAACTCCGGTGGGCCGCTGGTGACGCCCGGTGGCAAGGTGCTCGGCGTGATCTTCGCGGCGGCGGCCGACGACCGCAACGTCGGCTTCGCGCTCACCGCCCGTGAGGCCTCCGGGGTCGCCAGCCAGGGCCAGGAGCGGACCAGAGGGGTACGCACCGGCGACTGCGCCTGACCGGGCGCTCTGGCCCGTGGTCTCTACCCTGTGCCGGTGTATGCCGTCGATGGGGTCCTGATCCTGCTGATGCTGGTCTTCGCGATCAGCGGTTACCGGCAGGGTTTCGTGACCGGCGTGCTGTCCTTCGGCGGCTTCTTCGTCGGTGCGGTCGTCGGTCTGCAGGTGGGTCCGCTGCTCGCCGGCCAGTTCTCCGACGGCGCCGTCCGGGTGGTGGTGTCACTGGTCGCGATCTTCGCGCTGGCGGTGCTGGGCCAGACCCTGGCCGGCCTGGCCGGCACCAGGTTGCGCCGCTCGATCGCTCACCCGCCGTTGCGGCGGGTGGACGACGCCGGCGGCGCGGTCGTCTCGTTGCTGGCGGTGCTGCTGGTGGCCTGGCTGGTCGCCATCCCGCTGAAGTCGACGTCGGTGACCTGGCTCAACCGAGAGGTGCGCGGCAGCGCCGTGCTGGCCGGCATCGACGGCCTGATGCCGAGGCAGGCGCAGGCGCTGTCGGCGGCCCTGCGCACGACCCTGGACACGAACGCCTTCCCGGAGGTGTTCAGCGGCCTCACCCCGACGAATGCGGGGGACGTCGCGGCGCCCGACCCGGCGCTGGCGAAGTCGGCGCTGGTCCTGAACGCCCGCCGGTCGGTGCTGAAGGTGCGGGCCTATGCCCCGGGCTGCGCGCGCCGGATCGACGGTTCGAGCTTCGTGTACGCCCCGGAGCGCGTGCTGACCAACGCGCACGTGGTGGCCGGCGCCCGCGACGTCCAGGTGGAGACCGAGGACGGGCCGCTGGACGGGACCGTGGTGCTCTTCGAGCCCGAACGGGACATCGCGGTGATCCACGTACCCGGGTTGCGGGCGCCCCGGCTGCCCTTCGCCGACGCGGTGCGGCCCGGCGCGAGCGCGATCGTGCTGGGCTATCCGCTGGGCGGCCCGTACAACGCGCAGGCGGCCCGGATCGGCGAGCTAGCGGTCCGCCCGGGCATGGACATCTACGAGACCCGGGAGGACGTGAAGCGCGAGATCTACACGATGCGGTCCCTGGTCCGCAGCGGAAACTCGGGCGGGCCGCTGATGACCCCGGAGGGCCGGGTGCTGGGCGTGGTCTTCGCGGCCGCGCGCGACGACCGCAACGTGGGCTACGCCCTGTCGGCCCGCGAGGTGGCCGGGTCGGCGCAGCAGGCCGAGGACCAGACCCGAGAGGTGGACACGGGCGACTGCGCAGCCTGACCAACCGGCCGTTTGCGGCGCCTGGTCAGCCGAAGCGGCGGACCACCACGGCGCCGGCCAGGAGGGACAGGGCGAACAGGACCGCCGCCGCCCACCAGCCGTTCGGGGACGACGGCTCGGGCGGCACGCCGACCGCCACCTCGACGCCCGCGTTCTTGCCCGGGGCGGCGACGGGCTCCCCGGCCCGCTGCGCCGAGCTCAGCTTGTCGGGAGCCGACTGTGCCTGGCCGGAGGCCGGCAGCGGGCTGCCCATCCGGGCCACGCCGGGAGGCGGCGCCGTGTCGAGTGGGTTGGCCTCGGTCGCCGGGATCACCGCGGTCAGCGCGGCGGTCGGGTCGATCATGCCGTAGCCGTACTTGGCGTCCCGGCCCTGCGGCCCGCGGTCGTGGGACGTCTTGATGATCCGGTTGATGACCTCGCCGGCCGTCATGTCGGGCCAGCGGGAGCGGATCAGGGCGGCCGTCGCGGAAGCCATGGGCGCGGCGAAGCTCGTGCCCTGGACCCGCCAGTATCCGCCGGGGCGGGCGCCGACGAGCTGGGTCGCCGGGGCGGCCACCACCGTCTCGGGGCCGGTGATCGAGCCGGACCACAGGGTGTCGCCGGAGCGTTCCAGGCCGGCCACGGCGAGCACACCGGGCTCGCGAGCCGGATACCACACCCCCGAGGCCGACGAAGCGCTCGTGTTGCCGGTGCAGGCGACCACCACGACGTCCTTGGCGAACGCATAGTCCAGCGCGGCGGCGAGCGCGGGGCTGCTGCCGCTGCCGCCCAGCGACAGGTTGATCACCCGGGCGCCGCGGTCGACCGCCCACCGGACACCGTTGGCGACGATCACCGCGTCGTCGTAGCGGTTGGCACGGTCGAGCACGCGTACCGGAAGGATCTTCGCCTTGGGCGCGATGCCCACCACGCCGGCGCCGTCGTCCTTGCCCGCGATCAGCGCCGAGACGGTCGTGCCGTGACCGACCAGGTCGGTGTCCGCGTCGCCCTTGGCGTCGACCAGGTCGAGGCCGGGCAGCACCTGGCCCTCGAGGTCGACGTGGTGCGAGTCCACGCCCGAGTCGATCACCGCGACGGTCACCCCGCCGCCGGTGGCGTACTCCCAGGCGCCCGTGACGTTCAGCGTCTTGAGATGCCACTGCTCGGAGCGCACGGTCTCAGCCGCGACGGGCTGGCCGGGGAGCGCCGAGACGGGCTGGCCAGGGAGAGCGGCTGGGACAGCGCCGGGCATGGCGAGGGGCGGAGCGCTCGCTGCCGCCGGCGCCGACGACACGCCCACCGCGATCAGCCCGGCCAGCACGGCCGACGAGGCCCGCAAGGCCGGCCGCGCTCCCGTCACCAACGCACACCGCCGCACACACGGCCGCCCTGGAAGGCTGTGCTCCATGCGATCACTGTGCGACGAGCCAATCTGACGAAGGGGTCGGTCGATGGAGGGAGATTACTCCGAATCCACGTTTTGTTCAGGGGGTCCGGCCGGACGGATCGCACACTGGGTGCGTTTGCCCTAGTAGGGCGGCTGGTGTGCGAGCTGGATCAACCTCACTCCCTCACGCCTCGTGATGAGTCGACCACGACCGGGTGGCATCGGCACGGGTTTGACCGGACCGATCAGCGCGCCCTCGTCGCTCGGGCCGGACATCACCAGACCGGGGGACGACAGCTCGCGCAGGCGCTGGATCACCGGCTCGTAGAGCGACCGGCTCGCCCCGCCGGCCCGCCGCGTGATGACCAGGTGCAGGCCGATGTCGCGGGCCTGCGGGAGGTACTGGAGCAGCGGCTGCAGCGGGTTGGTCGGGCCGGAGACGACCAGGTCGT
>NZ_JBFAZH010000078.1:0-13154 GCF_040681735.1 Actinoplanes sp. NPDC051633
GCCGCGGCCGCGCTCACCCACGGCATCATCCAGCTCGGCCAGGCGCTGCACCTGTCCACGATCGCCGAGGGCATCGAGGACGCGGAACAGCTGTCCGAGCTGGCCGGCGGCAACTGCGAGCTGGGCCAGGGCTACTTCTTCGCCGAGCCGCTGACCGAGCAGGCGATGGGTGACCTGCTCTTTCCTGCAACGTGAGAAACCTACATATCGCGAAGTGACGACTACTCTCGCATGCCCGTGCGTAACGATTCGCTGTGATGCATGAACGCGGGTCCCGCGACCGCAAGATCATCACCTACTGTGGACCACTCCGATGCCGCCCTGCCCCTGGGCGCGCATCGGTGCAACCTCGCACCAACTCCGGACCGGCCGGGGTGGACGCCGCCACGTCCGCCCCGGTCGCCGTGGTTTCGGGGCCGGTCGTTCCCCGCGGGCTAGGGTCGCTGTCGTGGATCTCCCCGTGCTGGCGGCCGTCTCGGCGGGCGGTGTGCTCGGCGCGCTGGCCCGATACGGCCTCACCGCCGTCGCGCCGGGTGGCATCTGGGTCACCTGGTTCATCAACGTCTCCGGCTGCCTCCTGATCGGCGCGCTCTACGAGCGCACCCAGGGCCAGAGATGGGTACGCCCGCTGCTCGGCACCGGAGTGCTCGGCGGCTACACCACGTTCAGCGCGGCGATGGTCGACACCATCCGTGCGGAGCCCGTCGTGGCCGTCGCCTACTGCGTCGCCACGCTGGCGGGCGCGCTGCTGGCGGTGTGGGCGGGTTCGGCGCTGGCGCGTACCCGATGACGGTCCTGCTCGTCGCGCTCGGCGCGGCCATCGGCGCGCCGCTGCGCCACCTCGCCGGCCGAGCCTTCGCCTCGCGCTTTCCCTGGGGCACCCTCGTGGTCAACCTGGCCGGATCGCTGCTGCTGGGCTTCCTCATCGGGCTGCCGGCCGGGCCGCGCTGGGGTGCGCTGCTCGGCACCGGTTTCTGCGGGGCGTTGACGACGTATTCGACGTTCGGCTGGGAGACCATGGTGCTGGCCCGCGAGGGCGATCGCCGCCGGGCCGTGCTCAACGTGGCGGTGAGCATCGTCGCGGGCCTGGTCGCGGCCGGTCTGGGCTACCTGACGGCACGGTCCATGACCGGATAGGCGGCCGATCATGCCGAGGCGGCGGTCGTGCCGCGGATGATCAGCTCGGTCGGGAGAACCGGGTGCCGATCGGCCGGCGCCGAGCCGCCGAGCAGCGCCAACGCCATCCGCGCAGCGCGCACGCCCTGTTCCTCGACCGGCTGGCGCACGGTGGTCAGATCCCACAGATCGGCCATCGGATGGTCGTCGATCCCGATCACCGACATGTCCTCGGGGACCACGATCCCGGCCCGCCGCAGGCTGCGCAGCGCCCCCATCGCCACCTCGTCGCAGAACGCGAAGACCGCCGTCGGCCGGCGCGGCACGCGAAGCAGCCGGTCCATCCCCTCGGCACCCATCGCGGTGCTCCACGGCACGTCCACCACCAGCCGCGGGTCGAACCCCGGCCCGGCCTCCTCGAGCGCGGTCCGGTAGCCGCGCAGCCGGTCCACCGGCGGCGCGTACGGCCACTCGGCGGGAACCGCGGCGTTGATCATCGCGATCCGCGAATGCCCCAACTCCAGGAGGTGGGTCACCGCCTGCCGCGCCGCGGCCGCATCGTCGATCCGCACATGGGCCTGGCCGGGCAGCGCCCCGCCGGCAACCACCACCGGAACGCCCAGCAGGTCCAGCTGCCGTCGCTCGAAGTCGCTGACCGGAAAGGCCACCACGATGACCGCGTCGACCTGGCGCTGCACCGGCAGGTCCGCGAAGAAGCCGCGGCTCTCCGCGTCGTCGGCGACCTGGTAGACGAGCGCGTCCAGCCCGGCGGGCCGCAACACCGACAACGCTCCGGAAAGCACGGCGCCGTAGAACCACGTGGTGGTCCTCGGCATGACGACGGCCACCCGGCCGGTCGACCCCCGGCTGAGCCGGGCCGCGTCCGGAGACACCACGTAGGACAGGTCCTTGACCAGCGCCTTGATCCGCGCGCGGGTCGCATCCGATACGCCGGGAGCGCCGCTGAGCACCCGGGACACGGTCGCCTTGGAAACGCCGGCCAGTGCGGCGACGTCCGCCATGTTCAGCCGGTCGGTGCTGCTGCCCATGGCGAGCAGTCTAGGAAATCGATGTTGCTCGTTGTCTTGATTCGATCTTTCCGCGAGCGAAGACTTCCCTCCAACGTAACCGGTTGCGTTGAAGGGACTCCCATGCGACGCGTTGCCGTGGCGGCCGGCCTGGCCCTGGTGATGAGCATCGGCACTGCCGGTGTGACGACGACGACCGCAGCGGCGGGACCCGCGGACGTGGTCGCGGTGTCTTCGCCCGATCGCCGCCTGACGGTCGGCGTCACCGCCCGCGGTGGCCAGTTGCGGTATTCGGTCAAGCGCGGCGACCGCACCCTCGTGCTGCCGTCCGCGCTCGGGCTGCGGCTGACCGACGGCTCGACGCTCGGCACCGGCGTCACGATCACCGGTGACCGGACGAGAAGCCGGGACACCACCTGGCGCCCGGTCTGGGGCGCGGACACGGTGGTCCGCGACCACCACCGCGAGCTCACGGTCGGCCTGCGGCAGGCCGACGGGCGCCGGTTCGACCTGATCGTCCGCGCCTACGACGACGGGGTCGCGTTCCGCTACTCGGTGCCCCGCCAGGCCGGCCTGCCCGACCTGCGGATCGTCGACGAGGCGAGCGAGTTCGCGCTGGCCGGCGACCCGGACGCGTGGTGGCAACCGCGCAACCTGGCCTTCGACGGCGACGAGCAGCTGTGGCAGCAGACGTCGTACCGCTCCATGGGCGACACGATGACGCCGGCCACGTTCCGCTGGCGCGACGGCACGCACCTGGCCATCCACGAGGCCGACCTGGTCGACTACGCGGCGATGACGCTGGTCCGTGAGTCCGGCCGCCTGCGCGCCGCGCTGACCCCGACGCCGGGCCGGGACGCGGCGGTCGTCACCACGACCGGCCGGGCGACGCCGTGGCGGGCCCTGACCATCACCGCGGACGCGGGCGATCTGATCGACTCGCATCTGCTGGAGAACCTCAATCCGCCGTGCGCGATCTGCGACCGGGACACCTCCTGGATCGAGCCGACCAAGTACGTCGGCATCTGGTGGGCGTTGCAACATCAGCAGTACACCTGGGAGGAGGGACCCCGGCACGGCGCGACCACCGAGCGGACCAAGCAGTACATCGACTTCGCGGCCGCGCACAACATCGGCGGGGTGCTCGCCGAGGGCTGGAACAAGGGCTGGGAGGGCTCCTGGGCGGACCAGGACTTCACCACCCCGGCGGACGACTTCGACCTGGCGGGCGTCGTCGCCTACGGCAAGAGCAAGGGCGTCGAGTTCATCGCGCACAACGAGACCGGCGCGAGCATCGAGAACTACGAGGCGCAGATCGACGAGGCGTTCGCGCTCTACGAGCGGCTGGGCATCCACTACCTGAAGACCGGCTACGTCGGCCAGATCCCGGGCCAGTACGCGTACTCGCAGCGCTCGGTCAACCACTTCCGCCTGGTGCTCGAGAAGGCCGCACAACACAAGATCAACGTGTTGTGCCACGAGTGCGTGCATGCGACCGGTGAGATGCGCACCTACCCGAACGCGATCTCCCGGGAAGCGGTGCGGGGACAGGAGTACGACGCCTTCTCGGCCGGCAACCCGCCCACGCACACGGTGACGATCCCGTTCACCCGCATGCTGTCCGGCCCGATGGACTACACGCCGGGCATCATGGACATCCTCTGGGATCCGCAGGACCAGGACCGGCGCGTGCACACCACGGTCGGCAAGCAGCTGTCGTACTACGTGAACTATTTCTCCGGCGTGCAGATGGCCGCGGACCTCCCCGAGCACTACGAGGGCGCGCCGGGGCTGGAGTTCATCGAGGACGTGCCGGCGCGGTGGGACGAGAGCCGGGTGCTGTCCGCCCGGGTCGCCGACCATCTGGTCACCGCCCGCCGGGCCGGCTCCGAGTGGTACGTCGGCGCGATGACCGGCGAGCGCGCGCAGACGCTCCGGTACCGGCTCGACTTCCTCGGCCGCGGCCTGTGGGTGGCCGAGTCGTACACCGACGCCGCGGCAACCGACTACGAGACGAACCCGACCCCGCTGGCGGTGAACCGGTCGTTGGTGTCCCGGGACGACACGTTCGTCGCGGCCCTGGAAACCAGCGGTGGTCAGGCGGTGCGGTTCCGGAGGGCCACGGCGGCCGATCGTGCTTCGCTGCCACGCTACGTGCAGCCGCGGCCGCGGGTCACCGAGCTCGATGCGCCGGCCACCGCCGAGCCCGGTGACCTCGTGACGATCCGGGCCACGGTCACCAACCGCGGGTCGGTTCCGGGTGGGACCGACGTGGTGATGACCGTACGCGGGACGGACATCCGGCAGACCCGCTACGTCCGCGTCGATCCCGGGTCGTCGGCGACCGTGCTGTTCCAGGCGCGTCTGACCGGTGACCGCGCGGTGATCGTCGTCGACGGCCGGCGCATCGTGGTCCGCCTCGTCCGGCCCGCCGATCCGGTGCCGCCGCCGGCGAACCTGACCGTCACCCGCTTCGCCGGCTCCGTTGTCGCGCTGGCGTGGGATCCCGTGCCCGGCGCGTCCTACCAGGTGTTCCGGCGGACGGCGGAGGGCGTCTACGACGAGCCGCTGGCGACCGTCCCGGCCGGCACGACGAGCTACGTGGACGACACCGTGGCCGTCGACACCACCTATGCGTACGTCGTCCGGGCAGTCGTCGACGGCCGGGTGTCGATCCCGTCCAACGAGGTCGTCCAGCGCACGACACCGCAGATGGTGCAGGTCACCTGGCGGGTGCGGGTGCCTCCCGAGACGCCGGAGGGCGACACCGTCCACCTGCCCGGTTCCCTGCCCGAGCTCGGCCCGTGGGATCCCGGCAAGGTCGCCATGACCGAGGTCGAGCCGGACATCTGGGAGGTCACGCTGCCGGTGCTGGAGGCACCACCGTGCAGTACAAGTACACCCGCGGGTCCTGGGAGACCGTCGAGAGCTGGGGCGAGATCACCGGGTCCACGAACCGCTCGGTGCGGATCGCCTACGGCACCACCGGCACCCAGCTCGTCGACGACACCTCCCTCGACCCGAGCACCCCCGACATCCACGAGGCGGTCCGAGCCTGGATCGACATCACGCCCGGGTGAGCTCGCGCTCTTCCCGAAGCGGCTCGGCCGGCGCGACCGTCACGTCGTGACTGACCTCGGGCAGCCACCGCAGCCAGCGCGGCAGCCACCAGTTACGCCGGCCGAGCAGGGCCATCACCGCGGGCAGCAGCACCGCGCGCACGATGGTCGCATCCAGCAGCACGGCCGCGGCCAGCCCGACGCCGACCTGCTTCATCGAGACGATCGGCAGCGTGGCGAAGAGCCCGAAGACCACCACCATGACGACCGCCGCGCTGGTGATCACCCCGGCCGTGCCGCCGATGCCCTCGGCCACCGCACGCCGGGTGTCCAGCCCGCGGTCGTGGCCCTCGCGGATCCGGCTGAGCACGAACACGTGATAGTCCATGGACAGGCCGAAGAGCGTGATGAAGAGGAAGAGCGGCAGCCAGTTGGTGATGCCGCCGGCCGGCGTGAAGTCGAGCAGCGACGTGAAGTGGCCGTACTGGAAGACGTAGACCAGCATCCCGTACGCGGCCGCGACCGACAGCAGGTTGAGCACCAGCCCGGTCAGCGCCACGGCGACCGAGCGGAACGTGACCAGCAGGAGCAGGAAGGCGAGCCCGAGCACGAAGCCGAACACGTACGGGACGCTGTCCTCCAGGCGCTGGTTGAAGTCCGCGTCCTCGGCGGCGTCGCCGGTGACCAGCGCCCCGGGGAGCACCCGCGGCAGCACATCGGTCCGCAGGTCCTCGACCGACAGGCCGGACGGGATGACCGTGACGGTTCCGGCCGGGTTGACCCGCACGTCGCCGGCCGGCTTCAGCTGGGCCACCACCGCGTCGCTCACCCGGCCACGCACGACCACCTCGGCCGGGGCGAGCTGGGCCGGGAACGCGTCCCGCACGGCCAGCCCGGCGGCCACCACCGGCTCGCTCGGCGACAGGTCCTCGATGCCCTCGCTCTTGAGCCTCAGGTCGAGGATCGGTGTGGCGAGCACGAGCAGCACCGCCGCCGCGGCGAGCGCGGACACCAGCGGGCGCGCGAGCGCGACCCGGACGATCGCGCGCCACACCCGGCCACCCGACCGGCGGCGGTAGAGGCCCGGAATCTTCACCGCGTCGACTCGATCGCCGAGCAGGGACAGCACCGCGGGCAGCACGGTCAGCGAGCCGAGCACCGCGGTCGTCACCACGAGGATCGTGGCGGCGCCGAAGCTGGAGAACGTCGCGTCCCGGGTGAAGAACATGCCGGCCATCGCCACGATCACGGTCAGCCCGGAGATCCACACCGAGCGGCCGGAAGTCTGCGCGGCGATCACCAGGGCCTGCTCGGGATCGGCGCCGGCGCGCCGCTCGTCGCGTTCCCGCCGGATGTAGAAGAGGCAGTAGTCGACGCCGACCGCGAGGCCCAGCACCAGCATCACGTGCATAGTGGCGTCCACAGTGGGCACCAGGCGGCTCGCGAAGGCGAGCAGTCCGCCGGCCGCGATGATCGCGGTCACCGCCAGCGCCACCGGCAGCAGCGCCGCCACCACCGCGCCGAACGCGATCAGCAGAATGCCCAGGGTGAGCGGGATACTGAGCAGGCCCAGCGTGGTCAGCCCTTCCACCAGCTTGTCGTCCACGGTCAGGTCGCCGCTGGCCGGACCGGTCTCGGCGACGTAGAGGTCCGGGTGCCGGGCCTGCACGGCGGCGACGGCGTCGAGGGCCGGTTGCACCTCACCGGACAGCTCGAAGGTGACCAGCGTGGACCCTCCGTCCGGCGAGTCCAGCGGCTCTGCGGCGGTGCCGATGCCGGTCAGTGCCCGGGAGACCTCGCCGGCCGCCGCCGACCGCTGGGCGGGCGTGCCGCGCTGGATGATGACCATCTCGACGTCCGGCTCCTCCGGGAAGCCGGCCTCGGCGATGATCCGCTCGGCTCGGCCGGAGTCGCCGTGTCCCTGATCGATCTCTTGCGCCTGCGTCGTGCCGATCTGTCCACCCAGGACAGATGCGGCGACGACGAAGGCCAGCCATCCGAGGATGGCGAGCATACGGTGACGAGCACTCCAGATCGCTATACGCGCAGACATGACACAGACGCTAGGAAGCCGGGCCTCCGGCTTCGATCCGGCGAGCAGGCCGGTCGGTGGTAGGGCTAGCCCTACTGCAGGTACGTGAGCACGGCCAGCACGCGCCGGTGCTGCTCGTCGTCCGGCGGCAGGTCGAGCTTGGTGAAGATGTTGCGTACGTGCTTCTCCACCGCGCCGTCGGTGACCACCAGGCGGCGGGCGATCGCCGTGTTGGACCGCCCCTCGGCCATCAGCGACAGGACCTCGCGTTCACGCGGCGTCAGCGATCGCAGCGGGTCGTCGCGCCGTCGCCGGACCAGCAGCTGCGAGACCACCTCCGGGTCCAGCACCGTGCCGCCACCGGCCACCCGGTCCAGGGCGTCGAGGAAGTCGGCGACCTCGGAGACGCGGTCCTTGAGCAGGTAGCCGACGGCGCCGGCCCGGTCGGCGAGCAGATCCTCGGCGTAGGAGACCTCGACATACTGCGAGAGCACCAGCACCGGGGTGCCCGGCACGAGGGAGCGGGCCTCGACCGCGGCGCGCAGGCCCTCGTCGGTGTGCGAGGGCGGCATCCGGACATCCACGATGGACACGTCGGGCCGGTGCTCGGTGACCGCGCCGACGAGGGCCGGGCCGTCACCGACCGCGGCCACCACCGTGTGTCCGTTCTCCTCGACGAGCCGGATCAGGCCCTCGCGGAGCAGCACCGCGTCGTCGGCGATCACTACACGCATCGGGCCAGTCTGTCAGACCGGCAGGGCGACCCTCAGCAGCGTGCCCAGGCCCTCGGCGCTTCGCACGGTCAGCTCGCCGCCGACCGCGCGTACCCGGTCGTCCAGGCCCGAGAGGCCGTGCCCCTTCGCCAGGCTGGCACCGCCGATGCCGTCGTCGATCACCTCGACCCGCAGCTGGCCGCCGTCCTGCTCGATCGCGACCCGCGCCTCGGTGGCCTGGCTGTGCTTCGCGACGTTGGTCAGCGCCTCGGCCACCACGAAGTACGCGGCGGTCTCGGTGGCCGGGTCCAGCCGGCCGATCGGCGGCACATCCAGGTCGACCGGCACGGTGCAGCGACCGGCCAGCGCGGTCAGCGCCGCGGGCAGACCCCGGTCCACCAGGATCGGCGGCGCGATCCCGCGGGAGAGCGCGCGCAGCTCGTCCAGCGTCTCGCGGGTCTGGGCGAGCGCCTCGGCAACCGTCGCGCGCGCCCTCTCCGGATCGGAGTCGAACTGCTGCTCGGCCCGGCCCAGGTCCATGGCCAGCCGGATCAGCCGCTGCTGCGGGCCGTCGTGGATGTCGCGCTCGAGCCGGCGCAGCGCGATCGCCTCGGCGGACACCGCCGCGTCCTTCTGCGCCTGCGCGGTGTCCCGGGCCGCTTCCGCCTCGGCCACCTGCTCGCGCAGCTCGGCGACCCCGCTGAGCAGCACGCGGGCGAACTTCGCCTCCAGCAGGGCGCTGCCACGCACCACCGGGAACAGCGTCAGCGCGAAGAACGCGCCGACGGCGACGTAGAAGGAGAGCCGCAACGCGGTGCCGTCGCCCAGGCCGAGCAGTTCCGGCAGGTCGGTGTTGTCGGGCCCGCGCGGGATCGCCCAGTCCCACAGCGGCATGGTCAGGCCGCCGATCGCGCCGGACCACCAGGTCACCACGAAGGCGAACGCGATCGTGCTCGGGATGAAGCGGAACATAGCGTGCAGCAGATCCAGCCACGACTGCCCGTCGGACAGTGGCGTGGTCACCCGCCGCCAGAAGCTGGGGCCGGCCACCCGCTTGTACGCCGGATGTGGCAGCTGCCGCCCGAGCACCGCGCCGACCCGCGCCCGCTCGAGGGTCGCGAAGCCGCGCATCAGCAGCATCATCCCCAGCAGCAACGGCAGGCCGATCCACACCACGGTCAGGCCGACGCCGAGACCGAACAACGTGAAGGCGAGCACACAGGCGATCAGACCGAGCGGGAAGCCGAACAGAACGTACTGCGTGTCTTGGCCGAGGCGGCGAAGGATGCTCATGCCCTAGAACCTAGGCTCGCGTGCGGTCGGGGCCGATCCCGCAGACCTGCCGATTCTGGGTAGGGATAACCCCACCGTGGAAGGCTTGTGCCCATGGTCGGGGCGCATCGCCGAGCTCATCCGCTCGACCGCGGCGACCGCCCCGGTGACGGCTTCCTGGGCCGCTGCGATCTCGGCGGCGCGGTGCGCATTTGGTCACGCAGCCGCGGCATCAGATCGGCCAGGCCCAGCACCTCGTCGCGGGTCAGCCACTGGAAGAACAGCCGCCGCACCACCTCGAGGTGGCCGGGCATGACCCGGTCGAGCACCTCCCGGCCGGCGGGAGTGAGCTCGACGATGATGCTGCGCTCGTCGTCCTCGGCCGGGGCCCGGGTGATCAGGCCGGCCTTCTCCATCTGCCCGGCCTGGTAGGTCAGACCGCTGCGGCTGTACACCAGCGAGTCGGCGAGGTCGGTCATCCGCGCCTGACCGTTGGGCGAGTTGGCCAGCTGAGCCAGGATCCCGAACTGAGCGCCGCCGATCCCGCCGTCCTCGCGGAACTGCTGCTCGACGCCGTGCTCGAGAAGGCTGGCCACCTCCCTGAGCGCCAGGTAGGCGGCGAACTCCTCGGCATCCAGGGGCGTGTCGTTCGTCACCCGTCCATTCTATTGCTTCGAATTCGAAGCGAGCTATGGTCGTCTGAGTGCTTCGAATCCGAAGCAACTCTTGATGGAGGGTTCCGATGAAGGCAGTTCGATTCCACGAGTACGGCGGACCGTTGACCGTCGACGAGGTCCCCACTCCCACACCGGGCCCGGGTCAGGTGCTGGTCGAGGTCGCCGGCTCCGCGTTCAACCCGGTCGACGTCGGCATCCGGCAGGGCCTGTTCTCGGTGGCACTGCCGCACATCCCCGGCGCCGACGTGTCCGGCCTGCGCGACGGCGAGCCGGTGTTCGGCTTCCTGCCGTTCACCCAGGACGGCAGCGCGGCGGAGTACGTTCTCGCGCCGGCCGAGCTCCTCGCGCCCGCACCGACCAGCATCCCGCTGGCCGACGCGGCCGCCGTGCCGGCCGCCGCACTGACCGCGTGGCAGGGCGTCAACGAGCACGCCGGCGTGACGGCGGGTCAGCGCGTGCTGATCAACGGTGCCGGCGGCGGGGTCGGCGGGTTCGCGATCCAATTCGCCAAGCGCCTCGGCGCGTTCGTGATCGCCACCGCGAGCCCGCGCAGCACGTCGGCCGTGCGGGCCCTGGGCGCCGACCAGATCGTCGACTACACCGCCGCCGATGTCGCCTCCGCCGTCGAGCCGGTGGACGTGGTGTTCAACCTGGTCCGCACCGACGAGGCGGCGACGGCCGCGTTGGTCGGCCTGGTGCGGCCGGGCGGCGTCATCGTCAGCGCGACCTCACCGTCCCCCGCGCGCGAGGGTGTGCGCACCGTGCAGATGGGTGTGGAGAGCCGGGCGGACGAGCTCGCGGAGATCTCCCGGCTGATCGACGCCGGCGAGATCAAGGTCGACGTGTACGAGCGGCACCCGCTCGCCGACCTGGAAAAGGTCTACGAGCGCGGCGCGGCGGGCGATCTGCGCGGCAGGGTCGTCATCACGCCCCGCTGATGCGAGGGGATTCCCGGCGAGGGCCTGTCCGGCCGATCAAGCGAATGCGAGGCGCGCTCTGGGCCACGCCGCAGCCCCGCTTGATCGGCCGGACAGGCCCCAGGCCGACGTAGGCTCTGGCGCCATGGACCTGCGCCGGCTCGCCGAGGACGTGGAGACCATCTCCCGCCGCATGGCCAACCACCACGGCGTCGACATCGAGGCCGAGGTGGATCGCAAATGGCTCTACCGCTTAAGCCGGTGAAGGCCCGGCGGCCTCCCGGCGCATCGCGATGCGCGGCCGGATGTCCAGGCCCCGCTCGGTCTCGACCCGGCGGATCTCCTTCAGCCCGCCGGTGAGCTCCTCGTCGAGCAGCGGCCGGAAGCCGAGCCGTTCGTAGTACGGCCCGTTCCAGGGCACGTCGGCGAAGGTGGTCAGCGTGACGGCGGTGCCGGCCAGCCGCGCGACGTGCTCGATCAGCGCCCGGCCGATGCCCTGGCGGGCGTGGTCGGGATGCACGGAGACCTGCTCGATGTGCAGGCAGCCGTCGACGGGCTCGGTGAAGATGTAGGCGATCGGCGGATCGCCCCAGGTCCAGATTCCGTCGAGATGCCTGCGCAGCACCTCCTCGGAGGGCGGCTCGTGCGCGGCGATCTCCGCGAGCCCGACGTCGGCGAAGACCTGCCCGGCCGCCCGCTCGATCTCCCGAAGTCGCGCGAGGTCACCCTCCCGAGCCCGCCGGATCTCACTCTCCACCCGGCCAGCAAACAGCCCCTCGACCGCCGAGGCAACGCAATTCCGATTCCCGCAACAGATCAAGACGCACGACATCGCCCGACAGGACCCGGATGCGAAAGGAGCGACCGGGCCTCCACGGGACCAATCACGACGGCGAACTACTCTCTTCAACCACCAACGTGAAGTTCGGAACGACTTCGGTGCCGCGCAGGATCCGCTCGCCGTCATGTGCGACAGGCGCCCGCAGAGGCGCCAAGCCGTGCATACAAGACTCGCACCAGAAGACCGCCGTTCCACTTTCGGCATCCGGCTCATCGACCACGAAGATGAGGCGAAGCGCTCTCGACCCGCAGTTACGACATTCCTTGGCGTTCATAGACGCGGCATGAGCGTTCGCCCACTGGTATCCGGCGGCGAACTGACTCTGACGCCGCCCCCGACGCACTACGGCACCACTGAAAGACCGTCGGAGATGTCGAGCCACTCCTCGATCGTCCGCCGCAGACTCGCGTCGCCGATGTGCGCTCTCAGCATCTCCAGGTCCGGGAGTGACCACGCGATGTCGCGCAGCGCGTCCGACTCGGCGTCCCCTGGCTCGTCGCCGTCTGCCGTTTCCCGGAGGCGCGCAGCGGCCGCCAGGGCGTCGGCCTTGCTTAACCGGAAGGACGCGAGAATGCGTCGGGCGAGATCGCCGGGCACCAGGGTGCCCGGCAATCCGTCGAATCCCGCGCCCGACTTCAAGATCGCCGAGGTCAGCAGCGCCAAACGGCTTGCCGCATAGTACGGCGGCATTCCGTCCTCCCCCGCCGCCTCGATCAGATCAACCGCGAAAGCGACATTGGCCTTCCATTGCGCGGGCGGCAGACCTCGATCCGGGCCGGCATCAAATTGCGCGCGCTCGATGAGCGCAAGCCACCAGTGCCCCCGCAGGTCGGTGGGCGCACGCCCGCGCAGCCAATCTCGCCGCCGCGCGGGCGCGACCGCCCTGAGCTCTCGATAGTCGTCGTCCTGAGTGGACATCATTACCAGCCGAATGGAGTGATGCCGCGTCTGGACACCGGCACTCCGGCATTCATGAACGCATCCACGCCGGACTGCAGGTCCGCGCCGCAGCGACAGCTTGGTGTGTAGTGTCCGGTGGCATTGTTGATGTTCGTCACCATTCCTCTGTCGAAGACCACTTCGCCGGCACCTCGAACAGGTCCTCCACCGTTGAGAATGGGATGCTTGATGCTCTCCCCCCACGGCGCGATGTTGAGGCTACCATTTTCGGACACCGACCAAATATGCCGACCGCCACCGTTGACAGCACTCTGGAACTCCGGACTGCCCGCCCCGGCCGGACGCACGCCCGCTCGGTCCGCCGCAGCCAGCTCGTCCCCGAGGGTGCCCGGTGAATTGTTCGGAGTTACTCCGCAATTGTGTACCAGCACCGGTGTGGTGCCGGCGAACACGTAGTAGGTGTGAATGTCGTCGACGGTGAGGTTGTAGACCCGCTGCCGTTGGGAGTAGGGCTTCACCGCCGCGACCGCGAGGGTGCTGCCGTCCGTGGTGACGACCGTGTCGCCCGGCTCCAGCTCACCGGCGGGCACGAACTCGTC
>NZ_JBFAZH010000079.1:0-13122 GCF_040681735.1 Actinoplanes sp. NPDC051633
CCCGCGGGCCGGTCGATCGGGAGAACGGCCGGGAACGCCGGCGGACGCGGTCAGGTCGCCACGGCGACCGGGGTGCGGATCCCGGTCTCGAGGATGCGGCCGGCGTCGGGCGCCGGCAGCGGGCGCGACAGCAGGTAGCCCTGGGCGAAGTCGCAGCCCATCTCGCGCAGCGCCGCGAGCTGGGCGCCGTCCTCGATGCCCTCGGCGACGGTCTGCATGCCCAGGCTCTGTCCGAGCCGGACGATCGTGTGGACCAGCGCCTCGTCCTCGTCGTCGCCGCCGAGTCGTTCGACGAAGGAGCGGTCGATCTTGAGCACGTCCATCGGGAAGCGGCGCAGGTACGCCAGCGACGAGAACCCGGTGCCGAAGTCGTCCATCGCCAGGGTGACGCCGAGCGCCTTCACGCGGACGAGCTGGGTCAGGTTCTCGTCGGTGTCGGTGAGCAGCACGCTCTCGGTCATCTCGAGGCAGAGCTGATCGGCCGGCATCCCGGTCTCGGCCAGCACCTGCGACACGAGCGAAGCCAGGTCGCAGTGGTCGAACTGGCGCACCGACACGTTCACGGCCATCTTCAGGCGGCGGCCGCGCCCGGCGCCCCACTCGACGGCCTGCCGGCACGCCTCGGCCAGCACCCAGCGCCCGAGCGGCACGATCAGCCCGGTGGCCTCGGCGATCGGAATGAAATCCAGCGGCGACACCACGCCGCGGACCGGGTGGTACCAGCGGACCAGCGCCTCGAAGCCGACGATCTCGCCGGTGCGCATGTCCACCGTGGGCTGGTAGTGCAGGGCCAGCTCGCCGCGGTCCAGCGCAACCCTCAGGTCGGCCTCCAGCTCGAGGCGGTCCATCAGCTGGTCGTGCATGGCCGGGTCGTAGACCGCGTACGCGCCGCCGCCGGCCGCCTTCGCCTGGTACATCGCGAGGTCGGCGTTGCGCTGCAACTGCTGGACGTCGCTCGCGCCGGCCGCGGCGGCGATGCCCACACTGGCGCCGATGTGCAGCTCGCGCCCGCCGACGGCGAACGGGACGTCGAGCGCGGCGATGATCCGGCCGGCCATCGACGCGGCGTCGGCCATGGCCTCGGGCGACTCGACCAGCACGGCGAACTCGTCGCCGCCGAACCGGGCCACCGTGTCGCCCTCGCGGACCGACGCGCGCAGCCGGTCGGCGACCTGCACCAGCAGCTGATCGCCGGCCGCGTGCCCCAGGCTGTCGTTGACCTCCTTGAAGCCGTCCAGGTCGAGGAACAGGATCGCCACGTCCTCGACCGCGTCGTCCAGCTTCTCGCGGAACAGCGCGCGGCTGGCCAGCCCGGTGAGACCGTCGTGGTACGCCTCGTGCACCAGCTGGTCCTGCAGCTCCTTGGCGTCGTGGACGTCGCGGGTGTTCAGCACCAGCCCGCCGACCGTCGGGTCGTGCATCAGGTTGGTCACGGTCATCTCGGCCTGCCGCATGCGTCCGTCGGCGTGCGGCAGCAGCAGCTCAACCACGGTGGTGCCGAGCGGACGGCCCTCGACGGCCCGGACCGCGGCGGCGAGCTGGGCGGCCGCCCGCCGGCCCACCAGGTCGGTCAGGCGCCGCCCGACGAGCAGCTCGGCCGGGTAGCCGAAGATCCGCTCCACCGAGTCGCTCTGGTAGCGGACGGTGGTGTCCGGGTCGATCACGGCCACCGAGTCGGAGCTGTGCTGCACGAGGGCCCGGAACCGGTTCTCGCGGGCGCTCAGCTCGGCGGTGCGGGCCGTCACGCGGGACTCGAGGCGGCGGGTGAGGTGCTGGTTCTCCAGCAGGGTGAACATCTGCCGCCCGACGATCAGCAGGATCAGCGCCGAGCGGGTCCAGGTGACGAACGGGTCGGGCCCGTGCACCGCGTAGTAGACGACGCTGACCCCCACCGCGAAGATCACCGCGGCGTACGGGACGAGCATGGCGAACGGCTGCTGCTCCGCTCCGGTGTCGCCGTGCTCGGCGGTGGGCGGGGCGTCCGGGCGGCGGCTGGCGAGCAGGATCAGCGCGAAGCCGGTGAACCAGCCGATGTCGAGGATGCCGCCGGAGACGTAGCCGCCGTGCAGCGTGGTGTAGACGTAGGCGCTGTCCGAGGCGCCGATCACCGCCACCGCGGCGCCGATCAGCGTGAACGGTCCCCAGTCCTGGCCGCCGCGCCGCAGCATCGCCAGCATGTACAGCACCACCGTCACCAGGACGATGTCGGAGACCGGGTACGCGAGCAGGACGTACCGGCCCAGCCCGGTCTCGCCGCCGGCGTCGAGCACGTCGCGCAGCACGAAGATCCAGCTGATCAGCAGCAGCGAGGCGGCGACCATCAGGCCGTCGACGATGCTGCGTACCCGGTGCGCGACCGTCTGCCGGGCCACCGGCACTAGCAGCAGCCCGGCCGCGGTGAGCGGGACCATCGCCAGATAGCCCGCGTCGGCCGGGGACGGGAACGGGACCTCGTGGCGCTGGACCGTCTCGATCCAGGTCCAGGCCGCCTCCGACAGCGCGTACGTGAGCGAGCCCAGGCCGATGCCGATCCACGCCCAGCTCAGCCGGCTGTCCTGCCGGTGCCGGGAAACCACCCGCCACAGGCACGACAGCCCGGCGGCGGACACCAGCACGACGGTGACGACGTTGGAGAAGTCGGCGGTGAAGCGATCGCCGCCCACGCCGCTGACGATGACCGCCGCGAAGGCGCCGGCCAGGGCGAGGGTCAGCAGGGTGTCACGCCGGACCGTCATCCCACCTCCCCAGCCGACCGAGCTCGTCACCCCCGAGATCGGGCGTGGCCTGGATCACCTGAGGAAAGCCAAGCGATCAGGAAAGAGCACGAGCCGCCCGGCAGGCCCGCCGGGCGGCTCGTGAGCAATCACTTCAGCTTGAGCGCAACGTTGAAGATCGGGTCCGCGGCCAGCTTCCGGAACGCGGCGAGACCGGTCTTGGTGCTGTCGATGCTGATGTCGCGGTCACCCTCGTCGTCGTGCTTGGTGTCGAAGTGCACGATCGCCTTGATCTGCGGGCGCTTGCCCAGCTCGGGGCGGACGCTGTTGTACTGCGCGGCCTTGTCGGTCGTCTTGCCGATGCGGTGGTAGGCGCCCCACTCGGCGATCATCAGCGGCTTCGAGGCGTGCTTGGTGGTCGCCCAGTCGTAGAAGGTGGGGCCGGTGTTGCCCTTGCGGTCCAGCAGGTCGGCGAAGAAGCCGTAGTGGTAGTAGCCCTTCTCGGCGCTCACGTAGGAGTCGAGGCCCATCCAGTCGACGACGTCGTCACCGGGGTAGATGTCCTTCCACCACGACTGCGACATCCACTTCTCGTTGCCCATGTAGGCCATCACGTTGATCGCGTTGGTCAGGCCCTTGGCGCGCAGCCGCAGGATCGTGTGGCGGTACATGGCCGCGAAGTCCTTGGCCTCCCAGCCGGAGCCGGCCTTGGCGATGACGTCGTTCTCCGGCTCGTGGTTGAGCACGAGGAAGAACTTCTCCGGGTACGTGGACTTCACCCGCGCCGCGAAGGCGTCGATGCGCTTGTCCTGCTCGCCCTTGGCAACCTTGGCCCAGCTCGAGCCGTACGCGATCTTCCAGTTGAGCAGCAGCACCCGCGGCTTGGCGGCGTCGCGCGTCATCGCGATCTCGGCCTTGGTCGGGAACGGCTCGTCACCCTTGTGGTACGTGTGGAAGATGGTGGCCGTGCGGCCGCTGGTCTTCTCCCAGTCGATGAGGGCCTCGTCGCGCGGCGCGCTGGTGAAGCCACCGGCGGCGCCACCCCAGAGCACGCCGCAGGACGGCACGAGCTTGGCGTCGGTCTCGCACTTGCCCGGCTCGGCCGGCTTGGTCGGCTCGACCGTGGGCTCCGGGGTCGGCTCGACCGTCGGCTCCTGCGTGGGCTCCTCGACCGGCGTCTGCGTCGGCTCTTCCACCGGCGTCTGGGTCGGCTCCTCGACCGGCGCCTGCGTCGGCTCCTCGACCGGCTCCTCGACCGGCGCCTCGACCGGCGCCTCGACGGCCGCGGTGGTCACGGTCAGCGCGGGCATGCCGCTCTTGGCCTCGGCCGAGCGGAAACGGGTGACGGCGGCCGGCGACTGCACGGCCAGCGAGTAGGTGCCCGGGCCGGTGATCTCGGCGCCCAGGTCGAACGACACGTCGGCGGCGCCCTTCTTCGGCGTGGCGCTCGCGATCCCGAGGCCCAGCGCCGGTGCGGTCGCCGAGGTCAGCTTCTTCTCGGTCCAGGAGTTGTCCAGCACCCGGTGCACGGTGACCTTGCCGGTCACGCCGCCGACCGCGGTCAGCTTCAGGCGGGCGCCGGTGACCGACGCGCCGACCGGCACGACGAACTTCAGGAACGAAACCTTGACATCCTTGCCCAGCTTGCCGATCACCAGCTTGTCCTCGGCACCGAACGAGGCGTCCTTGCGGCCGCTCGAGGTGTAGGTGTCGTCGCTGGCGTTGATCGTGAGGCTCGGAGCGGCGACGGCCCCCACCGGCGCGACTCCCAGGGTTCCGGCACCGGCCAGGACGGCGGTGACGGCAGACAAGGACTTCCGAAGCATGCTGTAGTTCCCCCCGCTTGTCCGGCCGTGTGTTCGGCCGGGCATGCAGAGAAGATTCCGGGCTGGGAATTGCACGTCCGGGCCCCGTCTCGGTGCCAGCAGGTTGCTCTGCTGCTCCCGGCGCCTGGTCCGATGGACGGCGCGGAGAATCCGGAAACCGGTGCGCACCGCAGACCGGGGCCCATTCGACGTGGGGTGCGTGACATATTGCAGGGATGAATCCCCTGGTAGCTGACGTTCTGCGGGCCGCGCCGGTGATCGACGGGCACAACGACCTGCCGCTGCAGCTGCGTGCGCTGCGCGGCTACTCGGTGGCCGGGCTGGACGCGGCGCAGCCGGATTTCCACACCGATCTGCCGCGGCTGCGGGCCGGTGGGGTGGGCGCTCAGTTCTGGTCGGTGTACGTGCCGTCCGACCTCCCCGAGCCCGAGGCCGTCGTGGCGACCATGGAGCAGGTGGACGCCGTGTACCGGATGGTGGCCGCGTACCCGGCCGACCTGGCGATCGCGTACACCGCCGCGGACGTCGAGCGGGCCTGGGCGGGCGGCCGGATCGCCTCGCTGATCGGCATCGAGGGCGGGCACAGCCTGGCGACGTCGCTGGGCGTGCTGCGGTCATTCGCGCGCCTCGGCGTCCGCTACGTCACGCTGACCCACAACAACAACACCTCGTGGGCCGACTCGGCCGCGGAGCAGCCGGCGGTGGGCGGGCTCAACGACGCCGGCCGGGCCATCGTGCGGGAGATGCAGCGGATCGGCGTACTCGTGGACCTGTCGCACGTCGCCCCGGTGACGATGCACGCGGCGCTGGACACGGCCGTCGCCCCGGTGATCTTCAGCCACTCGTCGGCCCGGGCGGTCACCGACCACCGCCGCAACGTGCCCGACGACGTGCTGGCCCGGCTGCGGGACAACGGCGGCGTGGTGCAGGTGACCTTCGTGCCGTATTTCGTCTCCGCGCAGGTGCAGGCGTGGGCGGCCGCGGCCGGTGAGGAGGCGGTCCGGCTCGGAGTACCTGACGAGCCGGACGACTGGCCCGCCGCGCCCGCACCCGGCGCGGCGCCGGTCTCCCGCCCCGCGCCGGAGGTGCAGGGCGTGACCGCGCGGCCGGAGATGGCGGCGTGGGCGGCGGCGAACCCCCGGCCGGTGGCGACGATCGCGCAGGTGGCCGACCACATCGAGCACGCGCGCGAGGTGGCCGGCGTCGACCACATCGGGCTGGGCGGCGACTACGACGGCACGGACGCGCTGCCGGCCGGGCTGGAGGACGTGTCCGGCTACCCGCGGCTGCTGTCGGCACTGGCCGACCGCGGGTGGACGGCCGCCGACCTGGAGAAGCTCACCGGACGCAACATGCTCAGGGTGCTGCGCGTGACGGAGGAGGCGGCCGCGGAACCTCTCTGGCCGCTTTCCCCTGCCCGCTGATCCGCCCTGCGCTGAGCCACGCTGAGCCCGGTCAGGCGCCGCTGCGACTGCCGATCGCCTGGAGGATGATGTCGCCGATGTCGGCGGGGTCGGAGGCGATGAAGACGCCGCCGTTGCCGGACGCCTTGGCGATCGTGTTCAGCTCGTCACGGTCGACGTCCGGACCGATGCCGATGATGATCATGCGGACCGGCTTCGCGGGGTTGCGCGCCTTGGTCAGCCCGGCGACGAGCTGGTCGATCGTGAGACCGCCGTCGGGATTGTCGTTCTCCCCGTCGGTGTAGAGCACGACGGAGTTCGACAGCCCGGACTGCCAGCCCTGCTGCACCCGCTTGTACGCGGCCAGGGCGGTGTCGTAGAGGCCGGTGTCGCCGCCGTCCTTGGGCGTGATCTTGTCGAGGCACGCCACCAGCTCGGGGTGATGGGTGGCGTTCGAGACGAGCGGGCAGTTCTCGATCCACGGCCGCTTGCCCGACATGTTGGTGGAGAACGTCCAGTTGCCGATGAACCAGCGGTCGTCGAGCAGCGCCAGGCCGTCGGAGGCCGCTTTGCGCATCACCTGCGCCCGGGTCAGCCCGCCGGCCGTCGGCACCTTCTCCTTCATCGAGCCGGAGACGTCGAACACCGCGAGCATCCGGCCCGGCCGGGTGATCACCGACCAGCTGCCGAGCAGGTTGCCGATCGCGGTGGCGGTGGCCTTGAGGTCCTTCGGGGGAGGCGGCGGCGTGACGGTCGCGGGGGCGCCCTGCGGGAGCGAGAAGGCCGGCCCGGCAGTGCCGGCCGCCGTGCGCAGCCCAGCCTTGCTGAGCTCGGCGGCGAACCCGGGCTTGCTCAGCTCCTGGCGCAGCACGGTCGCGGCGGACGTCTTCACCGGGTCGGCGCCGGGCATCACCGCGAACGGGTAGTCCAGCATCGGCGGCGTCGGCTGGGGGTACAGCGCGGCCAGCGGGACCGGTGGCCGGCTCCGGTTATAGGTGATCACGTCCTCTTCGGACAGCGGCGCCAGGCCGATGCTGCTGCCCACCTCGGCCTCCGAGCGCGGGAACTTCTCCAGCATGTCGGCGCGGATGCTCGAGCTGTTCACCGCGAAGGCACGCATGACGCCCACCTTCACCGCGCCGGATTTGGCGCCGGTGCCGGCGGCGGCCGCGAGGGACAGCAACCCCGACAGGCCGGCCGCGTCACGGGCGGGATCCACGATGCCGGGCCGCAGCGTCCGGTCCGTGATCACCTGCTTGACCAGATCCGTCAAGGCGGGGGTACGCCCGGTCTCGGCGGCCGTCGGCTGGGGCACCGCCATGACGACCGGGCTGGTCGCGACCGAGCCGGTGTTCGCGGGGAGGAAGCCCGGGGCCTCGGCGGCGAGCCGGAGCAGCCAGGTGCTGGAGTCCGGCAGCCAGACGTCGGTGTCGGCCGAGTCGACCGACTGGGAGCCGACACCGGCCAGGCTGACCCCGTGCTGGGCGGCGATCGCCGCGGTCATGGAGGGCGCCTCGGCGGCGGTCACCACGACCGAGACGCAGGCCGACCCGACCTTCGCGGCGTCACCCTTGCTCCAGGCGTCGGCCACGGTGCGGACGGCGGGGGCGATCTCGGGCGCGGCGGTCACCCTCAGCTTGACGTCGGACGAGCAGTCCGCACCGGAGAGTTCCCGATAGCCGGCCCACGATCCACCGGCGACCACGATGACGGCCGCGGCGGCTGCGGTGACGACCAATCCGGTCCGTTGTAGTTGACGATGGCGTCCTGGCATCGGGACATCATGATCGGAACGATTCCAAAGCACCATGGACATTCGGATTAATATCGTCACCATCGCTGCAGATAGTGACCCATCGATCCCGAACGCAACGCAGAGTGCATCTGTGCCGGCCCTGCTTTGATCCGGTTCTAATAACCGTCGGTGGGTTCGGCGGGCCGATCGGTCGGGCTGAACCGGACTACTCAACCCGATCGCTCACCGGTGGTAGTGGACGGGATTGTGCACCCATGGTGACCGTTCAGGTCTGCCATCAGTCGTGCAATTGCGCACCCGTCTCACGCAGCGGTACACAAATCTCAAATTGTTAACTATGTAGCGGCGGTTCGCGGTCCCGGCGCCGGCGTCCCGTCGGCCGCGGGTGGCCCCGGCGGCCGAGCCGACTGGGCCGGCTGGGCCGGATCGGCCGGATCGGCCGACTGGGGCGGATCGGTCAGCCGCTCGCGCACGTACCCCCAGATCACCGCGAAGATCGCCGCCACCGGCACGGCGAGCAGGCTGCCGACGATGCCGGCCAGGTTGCCGCCGAGAACGACCACGAGCAGCACGACGGCGGCATGCAGGCCCAGACCGCGACTCTGCACGATGGGTTGGAAGATGTTTCCCTCCAGCTGCTGGACCAGGATGATGATGCCCAGCACGATGAGCGCGTCGGTGAGTCCGTTGGAGACCAGGGCGATCAGCACGGCGACGAAGCCGGCGAAGAGCGCCCCGACGATCGGCACGAATGCCGAGACGAAGGTCAGGACGGCCAGCGGCAACACCAGCGGGACGCCGACGATCCACAGGCCGAGACCGATGAAGACGGCGTCGAGCAGCCCGACGAAGGCCTGCGAGCGCACGAAGGCGCTGAGGGTGTCGAAGCTGCGCTCGGCCACCGCCGGGACGTGCACCGCGGCCCGGCCCGGCAGCTGCCGGGCCAGCCAGGGCAGGAACCGCGGCCCGTCCTTGAGGAAGAAGAACATCAGGAAGAGCGCGAGGATCGCCGTGACGACGCCGTTGATCACCGTGCCGACGCCGGTCACCGCGGCCGTGGCGATGCTGCCGACGCTGCCCTGCAGGCGGGCGACCGCCGAGTCGAGCCCCTTGCTGATCTGGTCGTCGCCGAGATTCAGCGGCGGCCCGGCCGCCCACTCCCGCAGTTTCAGGATGCCTTCGGCCACCCCGTTCGCGAGCTCGCCCGACTGCGAGGCGACCGGCACCGCGATGAGCACCACGATGCCGGTGGCCACCAGCAGGAACAGCAGGGTCACGGCCGACGCGGCCAGGGCCGGCGCCCACCCGCGCCGGCGCAGGAAGCGGGTCACCGGCCAGGTCAGCGTGGTGAGCAGCAGGGCCACGACGAGCGGCCAGATGGCCGACCAGACGCGGCCGAGCACCCACAGCACCACCCAGGCGAAGAGCAGCACCGCCGCTGCTTGCAGCGACAGCAACGCCGAGTTGCGCAGTGCGGACCGGGTCTTGGCCCCGTTCAGACCGGTGGCAGGCATGTCAGCACCATAGATGGTGATCGCCGCGGAACACCTCAGGCGAGGCCCGCGTCGTGAACCAGCAACGCGATCTGGACCCGGTTGTTGAGCTCGAGCTTGGTGAGCAGGCGCGACACGTGCGCCTTCACGGTCGCCACGCTCATGTGCAGGTCGGCCGAGATCTCCGCGTTGGACTTCCCCTGCCCCAGCGCGACGGCCACCTCCCGCTCCCGCTCGGCGAGCGCCTGGACCCGGCGGCGTGCCTCGTTGTGCGGCGCGGCCGCGCCGGCAGCGGACACGTGCGCGATGAGCTGCCGGGTCACGGTGGGCGACAGCGTCGCCTCGCCCGCGGCCACCCGCCGGACGGCCTGCAGGATCTCCACCGGCGGCGTGTCCTTGAGCAGGAACCCGCTGGCGCCGGCCCGCAACGCCCGCAGAACGTACTCGTCGGTGTCGAAGGTGGTCAGCACGATGACCTCGGGCGAATCGCGGCGGCGTCGCAGGTCCTCGGTGGCGGTCAGGCCGTCGACCCCGGGCATGCGGATGTCCATCAGCACCACGTCGGGCCGGCACGCGGCGACGGCATCGGGCACGTCGCGCCCGTCCGACGCCTCGCCGACGACGGCGACGTCGGAGGCTCCGGCCAGGATCATCGACAGCCCGGCCCGGACCAGCGCGTCGTCGTCCACGATGAGCACGCGCACCTGCTCCCCGACGGTCCCGGTCATGCCGGCCACGGCAGCCAGGCGGTCAGGGCGAAGTCGCCGGACTCGGTGCGGCCGTGGGTGAGGCGGCCGCCGGCCAGGGTGGTGCGCTCGGCGAGGCCGATCAGGCCGGTGCCGGTGCCGGGGATGGCCGCGGGCGGGCTGACCGGCCACGGGTTGCTCACCGCGACGGCCAGGCCGGCACCCGGGGCGCCGCCGATCGCGACGGTCACCGCGGCGCCGGGCGCGTGTTTGCGGGCGTTGGTCAGCGCCTCTTGCACGATGCGGTAGGCCGTCCGGCCGGTCAGCGCGGGCACGTCGCCGGCCGCGACCGTCAGCTCCAGCCGCACCCGCATGCCGGCCGCCCGCGACTCGTCGGCCAGCGCGGGCAGGTCGGCGATGGTGGGTTGCGGCCGCTCCGGGGCGGTCTCCTCCCCCGTGTCCGCGCGCAGCACGCCGATCACCTCGCGCAGGTCCTGCAGGGCCTGGTGGGCGCTGGCCCGGATCACGCCGGCGGCGCCCGCCACCTCGTCGGCGCTCGCGTCCGGCCGGATCTCCAGCGCGCCGGCGTGCAGGCTCAGCAGGGAGATGCGGTGGGCGAGGACGTCGTGCATCTCCCGGGCGATCCGGGTGCGCTCGAGCGACCGGGCCTGCGCGACCCGCAGCTGCTGCTCGCTCTCCGCCCGCTCGGCGCGGTCGCGCAACGAGACCACCAGCTGCCGGCGGGAGCGCACCACCATCCCCCACAGCACCACGATCACCATGAACACGACCGACCAGCCGAACGACTCGACGAAACCGGTGCCGTTCTCCTGGCGGACCACCGTGAAGAGCGCGGTCACCGCGATCGAGGCGACCATGATGGCCGCGACCACCGAGAACCGCCGGTGCACCGCGACGCTGAACAGCAGGATCAACGCGGTGAGCGCATTGGTCAGGGAGAAGACGCCGACCACCAGGACCGCCAGCGCGAGCCGCACCGGGTGGCGACGGCGCCAGAACAGGCCGATCGCGAACACCGTGCCGAGCGCGAAGTCGGTCCAGACCAGCCAGAGCGGCGTGTCCGCCCAGCCCGGCACCGCCTCGAGATCGCCGCCGCTGAGCAGGTCGACGGTGACCAGCAGGGTGAAGCCGAAGCCGATCAGGAAGCACAGGGAGTCGATCACCCAGTCGCGCGTCGACCGGCGCACCCGGCGGTGCTCGTCCGGGTCGGCGACCAGCACCGCGGGCAGCAGCCAGCGATACTCCGTCACCGCGGGCGATCCCATGCCTGCATCGTAGGAGCGGCGCGACCCTGCCGGATACCAACCAAAGTCGACATCATCGCTAGACCAAGGTTCGCGCCCGTCGACCCCTGACCGACGCGGCGCACCACCCCGCCCCGGCACGCTGAACGGCATGATCACGGTCGAACACCTGAGCAAGCGGTACGGGACACACCCGGCCGTCGACGACGTGTCGTTCACCTGCCGGCCGGGCACGGTGACCGGCTTCCTCGGCCCGAACGGGGCCGGCAAGTCCACCACGATGCGCATGATCACCGGCCTGACCCCGCCGACCGCCGGCCACGCCACGGTCGACGGCGTGCCCTATCAGCGGCTGGGCAACCCGGGCCGCCGGGTCGGCGTGCTCCTCGACGCCTCGGCGCAGCACTCGGGGCGCACCGGGCGGGAGGTGCTGACGCTCGCCGCGATGACGATGGGCATCGAGCGCCGCAAGGTGGAGGAGAGCCTGGACCGGGTCGGGCTCAACGCGACCGCCGCCAAGCGGCGGGTGAAGGCGTACTCCCTGGGCATGCGGCAGCGGCTGGGGCTCGCGTACGCGATGCTCGGCGACCCGCGCGTGCTGATCCTGGACGAGCCGGCCAACGGCCTGGACCCGGAGGGCATCTTCTGGATGCGCGGGCTGCTGCGTGACTTCGCCGACGCCGGCGGCACGGTGCTGCTCTCGTCGCATCTGCTGCGCGAGGTCGAGGCGGTGGCCGATCAGCTGGTGGTGATCGGCGGCGGCCGGATCGTCGCCCAGGGCGACAAGGCCGAGCTGCTGGCCTCGTCGGGCATCGTCGTCCGGGCGCTCGACCCCGAGGCGCTGGACCTGGTGCTGCACCGCGTGGGGCTGACCGGCACGAAAACGACCGACGGGGGCGTCGTCGTGCAGTCCGACGCGGAGACCATCGGCCGGGCGGCGGCGGACGCCGGCCTGGTCCTGCTGGAGCTGAGGCCGGCCGGCGGCGGTGGCCTCGAGCAAATGTTCCTGACCCTGACCGCCGGCGATTCCGTGAAGGAGGCCGTCCGATGACCGCCCTCGAGACGCCGGCCCGGCCGGCCGGCACCGACGACCGCGTGGCCGAGGCGGGCGCCAAGGTGCCCATGCTGCGGCTGATCGCGGTCGAGCTGCGCAAGCTGGCCGACACCCGGGCCGGGCTCTGGCTGCTGATCGTCATCGCCCTGGCGTCGGTCGCGACGGCCGCGATTTTGCTGCTGGCCGCCCCGGCCGAGGAGCAGACGTTCGCCGGGTTCTTCGGGTTCGCGCAGTTGCCGGCCGGCGTGCTGCTGCCGGTGCTGGGCATCCTCTCGATGACCGGCGAGTGGTCGCAGCGGACCGCGCTGACCACGTTCGCGCTGACCCCGCAACGGGGGCGGGTGTTCGGCTCGAAGCTCGCCGCCGCGGTGATCATCGCGGTGCTGGCGGCCGCGTCGACGTACGTCTTCGCGGCGGCGGCCAATCTGATCGCGATCGCCGCCGACGGCAACGGCTCCTGGGCTCTGCCGTGGCAGGTGCTCCTGCAGTGCCTGGCGTTGCAGGTGCTCTACGTGCTGATGGGTTCCGCGTTCGGGGCCCTGCTGATGAACACGCCGCTGGCGATCGTCGGGTTCTTCGCCCTGCCGATGGTCTGGACGATCCTCGGCGAGGCGATCCGGTCCCTGCGCACGGCGACCAGCTGGCTGGACATCAACACGACCACGGCGCCGCTCACCGAGGCGGCGATGACGGGCGGCCAGTGGGCGCGGCTCGGCGTCTCCTGCGCGGTGTGGATCCTCGTACCGCTGGTCGCGGGAGCCGTCCGCGTGCTCAAGCGAGAGGTCTCCTGATCCTCCGCACCGGCCGGGAGGGTGACCCCCCGGCCGGTCGGAGCGCCTTATGACGGATTTGTGGACTATGTGCGGGTAGCGTCGGCGGCATGCACGCCGCAGGAGTCTGGGCACTGTCGCTGATCGGAACGATG
>NZ_JBFAZH010000080.1:0-13098 GCF_040681735.1 Actinoplanes sp. NPDC051633
GCTACCAGCAATGCCACGCCCAGCTGGACGGCCACCGCGATCAGGCCCTTCTGCACCGTGTTGTGGTCGCCCAGGAAGCCGATCAGCGGCGGCCCGCCCAGGAACGCGCAATATCCGATCGACGCGACCACGCTCACCCGCGCCGCCGCCCGCTCCGGGTCGTCCGCCGCCGCGCTCATGCCCACCGGGAAGCCCAGGGATGCGCCCAGGCCCCAGAACAGCGCGCCGACGAAGGCGATCGGCGTCGACCAGCCGAAGACGAACAGGCCGAGCCCGAAGAGGCTCACCACCGCGAGGACCCGGAGCACCGGCACCCGGCCGTACCGGTCGAGCAGCGCCGGACCGAACCATCGTCCCACCGTCATCGCGGCCAGGAACAGCGCGAATGCCAGCGTTCCGACGGTGGCCGGAGCGTCGTAGTCGTCGATCAGCGCCACCGCGATCCAGTCGATGCCGGTGCCTTCGGCGAAGGCGAACGCCAGCACGAACACCCCGACCAGCAGGGTCCGCGGCTCCCGCCAGGTGGCGAGGGTGCGCTTGAGGCCGCTCTCCGACGGGGGCGGCGATTCGGCGGAGGTGGACGTCGACGGGAGCGCGTCGGCGGTGTCGGGCACGAAGGAGCGGACCGCGAACACCACCGCGGCGGCGAGGCCCAGACCCCAGATGATCAGGTGCGTGGTCACCGAGATGTGCAGGGCGATAGCACCGGCGCCGACCAGTGCGCCGGCCACCGTACCCACGCTGTAGCCCGCGTGGAAACGCGGCATGATCGCCCGCCCCAGCTTGCGCTCGACGATCGCGCCCTGGACGTTCATCGCGACGTCCCAGGCGCCGTTCGCGAAGCCGAAGAAGAACAGGGCGACCACCACGGGCGCCACGCCGAGACGGTAGCCCAGCCCGATCCCGACCACGGCGAGGCCGAAGAGCACCGCCATCGCCATCACCGTGCGGCGGGAGCTGAACCGGGCCACGATCTGGCCGGCCATCACCAGCGACACGATCGAGCCGGCCGCGATCGCCAGCAGCACCAGGCCGAGCCGCGACGGCGTCAGGTCGAGGCCGTCGCGGACCTGGGGGATGCGGGTCGCCCAGGTGGACATGCCCCAGCCGGAGCCGATGAACGCGACGTAGGTGGCGCGGGTCGCGGCGCGGACCCGGGCATCGGTTTCGACGACGGCGCTCACGAAATGTCCTCCTGGAGCAGGCGGCTGACGATGCGGTGGGTGTCCGCGCGGCTGAAGGACACGGTGGACAAAGTCATGTGCATGACCAGGCCCTCGATCAGGGCGTCGACGGCGCGCGCGGTGAGCGGGTCGACGAAACGTTCGAGCACGGCGCGGCTGCGGCGCATCCACGACTCGGTGACCTCGCGGAGCGCCGGGTGCCGCAGCGCCGCGAGATACAGCTCGTAGGCCACGGCCCAGTCCTTCGAGGACGCGCCGGCGTCGCCGTGGATCAGGTCGGTGACGGCGTCGATGAACTCCGCGCGGGAGCCGACGCCCTCGAAGTGCGCCTCGTAGAGCGGCGACATGCGTTCCGCATGCCGTTGGAAGGCCTGCGCGAAGAGATCGTCCAGGCCGGTGAAGTGATAGGTCAAAGAGCCCAGGGGTACGTTCGCAGCCGCGGCGATCCGGCGATGGGTGGTGCCCGCGACGCCGTGCTCGGCGATCACGTCGATCGTCACGTCGACGATGCGCGACTTGCGGTCGGGGTCGAAGCGCCGGGCCTGCCGGACGGACGCGGCGGTCACGGCTCGACCGCCTTGACGACGCGGGCCGGGTTGCCGACCGCGACGACATCGGCGGGCAGGTCGCGCACCACCACCGCGCCCGCGCCGACCACCGTGTTGTCGCCGATCGTCACGCCGGGCAGCACGATCACGCCGCCGCCCAGCCACACGTTGTCGCCGATCGTGATCGGGCGGGCCGCCTCCCACTTGTCCCGCCGCGGGCCGGCCTGCACCGGATGGGTCGGGGTGAGCAACTGCACGTTGGGCCCGATCTGGGTGTCGTCGCCGATGGTGACCCGGGCGACGTCCGCGCAGACCATGCCCCAGTTGACGAACGTCCGGGCGCCGATGGTGGTCTGGTAGCCGTAGTCGCAGCGGAACGGCGGCCGGATCGTGGTGTGCTCGCCGACCGCGCCGAGCAGCTCGCGGAACAGCTCGCGCAGGCCGCCGTGATCGGTCGGGTCGAGGGTGTTGACCCGGTGGCAGAGGCCCTGCGCCCGCATGTCGTCGATGCCTAGCTGGGGGTCGTCCGCCAGGTACAGCTCGCCGGCAAGCATCCGGTCGCGCATGGACGTCATACGTACGAGCGTACAAAGGATGTGTACGGCTGTACATATCACTCAGGAAGAAGTGGCCCGCGCCTCGTCCTCGGCGATCTTGCGGGCCAGGCCCTCGCGCCCGTCGTACCGCAAGAACTTGGGCAGTGCCGCCGCCAGCGCGACCGTACCCACGACGCAGAGCACGCCGCCCACCCAGATCGACCCGCTCACGCCGAGCCGCGTGTTCGCCATCGCCCCCGACCGCACCTGGCCGAGCAGCGGCCCAGTGGTGTACGACAGCATCTCGATCCCGGCGAGCCGCCCCCGCAGATGGTCGGGGATGGTCTGGTTCCAGATGATCGACCGGAAGATGCCGGAGATCATGTCGCAGTACCCGGCGAACGCCAGGCAGAGCAGGGTGAGCCAGAGCCACCGGGAGAGCCCGGCGCCGGTGATCCCGACGCCCCACCCGGCCGCCGCGATCACCACCAGCAGGCCGTGCTTGTAGACGTGGTTGGACCAGCGCGAGGTCACCGTGCCCAGCAGCGCGCCGACCGCCGGCGCGGCGTAGAGCAGACCTAGGATCTTCGGGCCGCCGAGCTGGGTGGCGAGGAAGGGATACAACGCCTGGGGCATGCCGAAGAACATCGCGTTGATGTCGACCAGGTAGGTGCCGAGCAGCTCCGGGCGATCGCGCGCGTATCGCAGGCCGGCGACCACCGACCGCAGCGACGGCCGGTCCGGGTCCGGTGGCGGCGGCACCGCCCTGATCAGCGTGATGCACACCAGCGAGACGGCGAAGGTCGCCAGGTCGATCGCGTAGACCCAGGCCAGGTCGACGGTGGCGATCAGCACGCCGGCCAGGGCCGGGCCGGCGAGCTGCGCGACGTTGAACATCAGGCCCCGCAGGTTCATGGTGGCCGGGATCTCCTCCGGCGTGACCAGGCGGGGGAGCATCGCGTCCAGCGCCGGTCGCTGCAGGCCGTCGACCGCCGACGTCAGGAACGCCACCAGGTAGAGCAGCCACAGATGCGGCTCGTCGGAGAGCGCGTTGATCAGAAGTACGGTGCACAGACCGGTCTGCGCGAACTCCGCGCCGCGGACGAGCAGCCGCCGGTCCAGGAAATCGGCCAGCGCACCGCCGACGAAGCCCATGATCAGCAGCGGGACGAGCTCGCAGACGCCGAGCAGCCCCACCATCAGCGGGTCGTCGGTGATCGCCGCGACCTGGAACGGGATAGTCACATAGGTGATGAAGGACCCGAAGGCCGTGATGGAGCCGCCGACGAAGAGGAGGCGGAAGTCACGAGAGGTGCGCAGCGGCGTGAGGTCCATCCCCAGCCGCCGGCGTCGAGGGCCGTCGGTCACATCGGCGAGCCTATTTAAGGACCAGCCGCCCGGTCTTCTCAAATTCGGCGAGGTCGGCCAGCGTCTCCTCGATGATGAACGACTTGCGGCCGGGCAGCGCGTCGAGCGGGAAGAAGCCGGCGTCGACCGACTCCTCGGTCTGCCGCAGCAGCTCACCCTCCCAGGTGTGGATCCGGAAGGACATCAGGATCTGCTGGTACGTGTGCCCGTACCCGTTGGTGAAGGTGTAGTTCGAGTAGAAGGCGAACGGTGTCAGCGAGGTCGCGGTGAGCCCGGTCTCCTCCCACGTCTCGCGGATCGCGCACTCCTCCATGCTCTCGCCGAGCTCCATCGCACCGGCCGGCATGGCCCAGTGGTGGTTGTCGGAGCGCTGGATGAGCAACAGCCGGTTCTGGTCGTCGAGGATCACCCCGCGCGCGCCCACGAACAGCAGGGTGTCGATGTCGCCGACGGTTCCGCGTACCCGTCCCAGATAGGACTCAGCCCAGGTCAATGCCACGCAGCAAGCCTAATCACGAAGCCTTCTTGGCCGCCTTCTTGGCGGGGGTGGCCTTCTTCGCAGCGGTCGCCTTCGCAGCCGGCGCCTTCTTGGCCGGCGCCTTCTTGGCCGCGGTCTTCTTCGCCGCGGTCTTGGCGGGAGCGGCCGGTGCCTCGCCGCGCGCCGCCTTGGCCCGCTCGACCGACGCCTTCAGAGCGGCCATCAGGTCGACCGCGGCGGCCGGCGCCTCCTCGGTCTCCTCCGGCGCGACCACCTCGCGGCCCTCGACCTTGGCGTCGATGACCTCCTGCAGCGCGGCGCGGTAGTTGTCGGTGAACTCGTCCGGCTTGAAGCTGCCGGCCATCGAGTCGATCAGCGAGCTCGCCATCGCCAGCTCGGCCGGGCGGGTCTCGATCTCCTCGTCGAGGAACCCGAAGTCGACGCCGCGCACCTCGTCGGGCCAGAGCATCGTGTTGAGCACCAGGACGTCGTCGCGGACCCGCAGGGTGGCCAGCTGCTCGCGCTGGCGGATGGCGATCTTCACGATCGCGACCCGGTCGGCGTCCTGCAGGGCGTCGCGCAGCAGCACGTACGGCTTCGCCGCCTGCCCCTCGGGCTCGAGGTAGTAGGCCTTGGCGAACATGATCGGGTCGATCTCGTCGGCGGGGACGAACTGCAGCACGTCGATCGCGCGGGACGTGGTCAGCGGCAGCTCGGCGAAGTCCTCGTCGGTCAGGATGACCATCTCGCCACCGCCGATGTCGTACCCCTTGGCGATGTCGTCGTAGGTCACCTCCTCGCCGTCGACCGAGCAGGTGCGCTTGTACTTGATCCGCCCGCCGTCGGTGCGGTGTACCTGGTGGAACCGGATGTCCTTCTCCTCGGTGGCGGAGTAGAGCTTCACGGCGATCGACACCAGGCCGAACGACACCGCACCCTTCCAGATCGCGCGCATGCTGCCTCCATACCCCCGATGAGCTGCCCTGATCAAGAATGGCATCACCGAGACGCCTGCGTAAGGGCTTCCGCGCTGCCTATGGTGATCGAGTGCCTGGTGCGCCGTTGTCCCCGATGCTCGCCACCACCGGTCCGCTGCCGAGCGGCCCGGGGTGGAGCTACGAGTTCAAGTGGGACGGCGTACGCGTGATCTCGGCCTTCGATTCGGGTGCTCCCAGGCTTTATGCCCGTTCCGGGACCACGGTTACCGCAGCTTATCCAGAAATTTCCGCCATGAGGCTTCCGGCGGGGTCACTTCTGGACGGTGAGATGGTGGTGATGAACGCCGAGGGCCGGCCCTCGTTCACCGCCCTGGCCGAGCGCATGCACGTCCGTGACCCGCGCCGGGCCGCTCAGCTGGCGGCGTCGCTGCCGGTCACCTACATGATCTTCGACCTGCTCAAACACGGCGACGAGGACCTGAAGCGCCAGCCGTACGCCCTGCGCCGGGAACGCCTCGAGGAGCTCGACCTGAACGGCCCGCACTGGATGGTGCCGCCGGTGTTCACCGACGGCGCGGCCACCGCCGCGGCCGCCCGCGAGTACCGCCTCGAGGGGGTCGTCGCCAAGCGGGCGGACACGCCGTACGTGCCGGGGCTGCGCTCGCCGGACTGGGTCAAGGTGAAGTTCGACAGCACCGGCGACTACGTGATCGGTGGCTGGCGTGCCGGGGCTCGGCGTCTCGGCGGGCTGCTGGTCGGTTCGCCCGGGCCGGACGGCCGGCTGCTGTTCCGCGGCCGGGTCGGCGGCGGCATCAGCGGAGCATCCGAGACCGAGCTGCTCTCCGTGCTCAAGCCGCTGGCCACCGAGAAGTCCCCGTTCGCGCCGGGCGCGGTGCCCCGGGAGGATGCGCGCGGCGCGCACTGGGTACAGCCCGAGCTGGTGGTCGAGGTGCGCTACGGCAACCGGACGCCCGACGGGCGGTTGCGTTTCCCGCGCTTCCTGCGACTGCGCCCGGATAAATCGCCCGCGGAGTGCGTGGAGGACCAAGACGATGGCAGCTGAGCGGTTCAGCGTCTCGATCGACGGGCGGGACCTCGAGCTGTCCAACCTGGACAAGCTGATGTACCCGGCCGCCGGCTTCACCAAGGGTGAGGTCATCGACTACTACACGCGGCTCGCGCCGGTCCTGCTCCCGCACCTGGAGGGCCGGCCGCTCACCCGGATCCGCTATCCCAACGGGGTCGACGGAGCGTTCTTCTTCGAGAAGAACAAACCCGGTGGAACCCCTGACTGGGTACGCACCGAGCGGCTGCCCGTTCCCGGATCCACCAAGTCGCGCGAGACCATCGACTTCGTCGTCGTGGACGATCTGCCGACCCTGGTCTGGGTGGCCAACATCGCCTCGCTGGAGCTGCACACCCCGCAGTGGAAGGTCGGCCGGAACCCGGATCTGATGGTGGTCGACCTCGACCCCGGTGCGCCGGCCGGGCTCACCGAGTGCTGCGGGGTCGCGGTGCTGATGCGCGACCGGCTGGCCGCGGACGGCGTGGACGCGTACCCGAAGACCTCCGGCAAAAAGGGGATGCAGCTCTGCTGTCCCATCGCGGGTGAGCAGGACTCCGAGGAGGTGTCCCGATACGCGAAGAAGGTCGCCGAGGAGCTCGCCGCCATGGTGCCGAAGTCGATCACCGCGAAGATGGCGAAGAACCTGCGGCCGGGCAAGATCTTCATCGACTGGAGCCAGAACGCCGCGGCCAAGACCACGGTCACGCCCTACTCGCTGCGAGCGCAGCAGAGCCCGACCGCGTCGACGCCGCTGACCTGGGAAGAGGTCGAGGCGTTCGGCACCGGTGAGGCCCAGGCGCGGCAGTTCACCGCGCAGGAGGTCCTGGAACGGGTCGAGGAGTACGGCGACCTGCTGGAGGATCTGCTGACCCCGGGCCCTCGACTGCCGTAACCGGCCGGTTGGCCGCTCGACGTACCTTGCGGCGCAAGGTACCGTGTGACACATGAGCGAAGCGCAGCTCTCCAGCGGCCTGCGGCGCGGGACGCTGGAGTTCTGTGTGCTGGCGATGGTCGAGCGAGATGACGTGTACGGCACCGAGATCGTGCGCCGCCTCGGCGAGGAGCGCAGCCTCACGACCACCGAGGGCACGATCTATCCGATGCTGTCCCGGTTGCGCCGTGTTGGTTGGCTGGCCAGCAAGTGGAGCGAGTCGCCGTCGGGCCCGCCGCGTCGCTACTACTCGCTGACCGACGAGGGCCGCGCGGCGCTGGGCCGTTTTCGTGTCGAATGGCTTTCGTTCCGGCAGACCGTTGACCGACTCGTAGGGACCGGTGAGGCATGAGCATCCAGAAGACCGACCTGGTCGGTGAGTATCTCCGCGAGGTCGAGCTCCGGCTCAGCGGGCTGCCGCTGCTGGAGCGCCGCGAGCTGCTCGCCGACCTGGAGTCGCACATCGCGACCGAGCGCGAGCGGGGTGTGTTCTCCGAGAGCGAGATGATCGAGGTCCTCCGGCGGCTGGGCAGCCCCGAGGAGGTCGCCGCGGCCGCGTACTGGGAGGCGGGCCCGCAGCCGCCGCGGCGGTCGTACGCACCGGCGCCGGCGCCGCCGCCCAAGGGCGGCGTGCCGGGCTGGGTGATCGCCGCGATCGTCGCCTTCGTGGTGCTCTTCCTGATCGGCGCGCTCGGGCTGGTGTTCTTCGCGCGGGTCAGCGGCGAGAGCGCGCCGGAGCCGATGCAGGCCCCGGCGATCCAGGCGCCCATGCCCGAGAGGCCCGACATGCCGCTGCCGTTCCCGACGGAGTAACTCGTCGATCTGCGGCAGCGGCGAGCCGAGGGCGTCGTCGGTGCGGATGGAGATGTCAGACCGGGGCGACGAAGAACTTCTCGCCGTTGCCCAACCCCAGGGTCGGGCTCTCCCAGTTGATGTTCTTGCTGGAGGTCAGCTGGCTCACGCCGGTCGCGCCGGCGGTGACCGCTTGCCCGTCCACCCAGGCGCCCAGGTAGATCGTGCCGTCCGAGTTGTAGTCCACGTACAGGAACCGTTCCGACGTGCCGCCCGCCGGGGCGCCGGCCTTCAGCGGGAGGGCGCCGGTGCTGCCCACGGTCACGTACTTGTTGTTGACCAGCGCCCGGATCGCGAAGGTGCTCTGCGGCAGGGCGATGAGCTGGAACTTCTCCGTGGTGCTGACCCCGGTGGTCACCGCCTGCAGCGGGCTCGCGCCGTTGTTGACCGCCCGCACGAACTTGTTGCTGGCCTTCGACTTGATGGTGACCAGCGGCGGCGGTGCCTGAAGGGCGAACTTCTGGCTGAGGCCGATGGTCGTCGCGTTGGCGATCAGCGGCGAAGTGGTCGACGCCGCGGTGACGTACTTGCCGTTGGTCAGCGCCTTGAGGCTCACCGTGCCGTCGAGGTTGTCGATGAGCTGGAACCTCTCCCAGCCGCCGATCGTGGTGGCGGCGGCGAGCAGCGGCTTGGTGCCGGAGTTCATCGCCCGGACGTACTTGTTGTTGGCCTTGGCGCGCAGGGCGACCCGGCCGCTGCCGGCGTCGACGATGTCGAACTTCTCGTAGCCGTTGACGATGGTGCTCTTGGCGATCAACGGCTGGGCGCCCGCGGAGGGGGCCGTGACGAGCTTGCCGTTCGACTTGGCCAGCAGACCCCAGCCGGTGCGGGTCTTGGCCAGAGTGGCGACGGTCAGGAACCGGTTCGGCGAGCCCAGCGTGTCGTGCACCGGGCCGGCCGGCGCGGCGGTGACCAGCGCGTTGCGCACCTGCGCCGGCGTCCACTCCGGGTGCTGCTGCAGGAGCAGGGCGACGGCGCCGGCGACGTGCGGGGCGGCCATCGAGGTGCCGCTGTAGGCCACCGATCCGTTCGGGGTGCCCGCCGCCGCCGAGGTGATGTTCACGCCCGGAGCGAAGAGGTCCACGCAGTTGCCGTAGTTGGAGAACCAGGCCCGCAGGTCGACCCGGTCGGTGGCGCCGACCGTGATGGCTCCCAGGACGTTCGCGGGCGCGACGCCGCACGCGTTGACCATCGAGTTGCCGGCCGCGATCGCGTACGTGACACCGGAGGCGATGGAGCGGTTGACCGCATCGTTGAGGACCGGGTCGGTCGTTTCACCGCCGAGGCTCATGTTGGCCACCGCCGGCTTGACGGCGTTCGCGGTCACCCAGTCGATCCCGGCCACCACCTGCTCGGTGGTGCCGCTGCCCGAGCAGTCGAGCACGCGCACGGCGACCAGCTTGATCGCCTTGGCCACGCCGTACTTCGTGCCGCCGACCGTGCCGGCGACGTGGGTGCCGTGGCCGTCGCAGTCCTGGGCGACGTCGTCGTTGTCGATGAAGTCGCGGCCGTTGCTCGCCCGGCCGCCGAAGTCCTCGTGGGCGATGTCGATCCCGGAGTCGATGACATACGCCGTCACGCCCGGCGCGGAGTTCGGGTAGGTGTAGGAATTGTTCAGCTTCGGGTAGAGCTGGTCGATCCGGTCCAGGCCCCAGGACGGCGGCGCGGCCTGCGTGTCGGTCGCCGAATACCGCCGGACCGGCGAGACGTACGCGACGCCGGGGTCGGTCGCCGCCCGCCCCGCCTGCTGCGCGTTCATGGCGGCGGAATAGCCGGAGAGGGCGTTGGTGAAGACCCGGCGCACGGTGCCGCCGTGCTTCTTGGTGAGAGCGGTGGCGGTGGCGCGGACTTTCTGCGGAGCCACGCCCTTGAGGACGACGATGTAGCGGTCCGGAACCGTGTCGGACCTGGTCGCTCCCCGCAGGTGCGCCGGCAGCGGCTTGGGATGCCCGGGCTCGGCGGCCTGCGCAGGAGCCCCGGCATTTATGGCGAAAATCGCGGCGACCAGGGCAAGCCCGGCCACCGCCGCGCGGCGCAACACGCCATGACGTTTCACAGCTGACTCTCTTCTCGATCCGAGAGCTGTCCCCCGTGGACAACGTCAGGCGATTATCGATGAAGATGAACCGGCTTCGCGTCGGACGTTCGGCCGACACATGGGCTTCGCTCAATCAACCGACGGCAGCGGCGGACCCAGCACGTCGTCGGCGTCCACAATGGTGTACGCGTACCCCTGCTCGGCCAGGAAGCGCTGGCGGTGCGCGGCGTACTCGGTGTCGATCGTGTCCCGTGACACGACCGTATAGAAGTGCGCCTGCCGCCGGTCCGCCTTGGGCCGCAGCACCCGGCCGAGCCGCTGCGCCTCCTCCTGCCGCGAGCCGAACGTGCCGGACACTTGGATCGCCACCGCGGCCTCGGGCAGGTCGATCGAGAAGTTGCCGACCTTGGAGATCACCAGGGTCTTCACCTCGCCGGAGCGGAAGGCGTCGAAGAGCCGCTCGCGCTCCTTGTTGGTGGTCGACCCCTGGATGATCGGGGCGTCCAGGTACTCACCCAGCTGATGCAGCTGGTCGATGTAGGCCCCGATCACCAGCGTCTGCTCGCCGGCATGCCGGTCGACGAGGGCCTTGACCACGGGCAGCTTCGTCCGGGCGGTCGCCGCCACCCGGTAACGCTCCTCCGCCTCGGTCACCGCGTACGACATCCGCTCGGCGTCGGTCAGCGTGACCCGCACCTCGGTGCACTCGGCCGGCGCGATCCAGCCCTGCGCCTCGATGTCCTTCCACGGCGCGTCGTAGCGCTTCGGCCCGATCAGCGAGAACACGTCGCCCTCGCGGCCGTCCTCGCGCACCAGCGTCGCGGTCAGCCCGAGCCGCCGGCGGGCCTGCAGGTCGGCGGTGAACCGGAAGATCGGCGCCGGCAGCAGGTGCACCTCGTCATAGATGACCAGGCCCCAGTCGCGGGCGCCGAACAGGTCCAGGTGGGTGAACGCGCCGCCGCGGCGGGAGGTCAGCACCTGGTACGTCGCGATCGTGACCGGCCGGATCTCCTTGCGCTCGCCCGAGTACTCACCGATCTCGTCCTCGGTCAGCGACGTCCGCGCGACCAGCTCACGCTTCCACTGCCGGCCGGCCACCGTGTTGGTCACCAGGATCAGCGTGGTCGCCTTCGCGGTGGCCATCGCCGCCGCGCCGACCAGCGTCTTGCCGGCGCCGCAGGGCAGCACCACCACGCCCGAGCCGCCCGCCCAGAAGCCGTCCACGGCCTCCTGCTGGTACGACCGCAGGTGCCAGCCGTCCTCGGCCAGCCCGATCTCGTGCGCCTCGCCGTCCACATACCCAGCCAGGTCCTCGGCCGGCCAGCCCAGCTTGAGCAGCGCCTGCTTGAGGCGGCCGCGCTCGGAGGCGTGCACCGAGATGGTCTCGTCGTCGATGCGGGCGCCGAGCATGCCGGCCAGCTTCTTGCTCTTGGACACCTCGACCAGCACGATCTTGTCCAGCCCGCGCAGCACCAGCCCGTGCCCGGGGTCGTTGACCAGCTGCAGGCGGCCGTACCGGTCCATGGTGTCGGCCACGTCGACCAGCAGGGCGTGCGGCACCGGGTAGCGGGAGAACTTGATCAGCGCATCCACCACGCCCTCGGCGTCGTGGCCGGCCGCCCGCGCGTTCCACAACCCGAGCGGCGTCAGCCGATAGGTGTGCACGTGCTCAGGGCTGCGCTCCAGCTCGGCGAACGGCGCGATCGCCATCCGGCACGCCTGCGCGTCGGGGTGGTCCACCTCGAGCAACAGGGTCTTGTCCGACTGCACGATCAATGGTCCGTTGCTCACCAGGGGTCCCTTCGGAAGCTGAGCACGACCATTCAGTGTTGCATGCTGTGCTGCTACCGGCCGCTGAGCCTTCGGCCAGGGCTGTGCTGCTACCGGCCGCTGAGCCTTCGGCAAGGGCGGAGTACCCGAGCCCCTGCGGGGCTGTGCTGCTACCGGCCGCTGAGCCTTCGGCCAGGGCGGAGAATCCGAGCCCCTGCGGGGCTGTGACGGATCGCTCCTCCTGCCCCCGCTCACTCCTCCTGGACGGCCGCGGTTATGCGGTGCAGGGCGAACGTGTGCAGCGTCTCCGTGCGGTCGTCCTCGGCGCGCAGGTAGCCGGCGCTCAGCGAGACCGGGCGGACCAGCCGGGACAGCGTCGCGCCGTGCGAATCCACGTAGCCCACCCAGACCCGGGCCTTGTCGCGGACGGCCTGCTGCAGCACGGCCATCGCCTGCCCGTGCGCCTGCACCGAGGTCAGTCCGGGCACGCCCTGCCCGTTCGCCGCGCGCACCGTCACCGGCGCCCGCCGCGCCGCCCTCGTCGCGAGATCGCCCCGGCGGATCTGCTCGACCACCCCGGCCAGCCGTGGCCCGGCCAGCAGCGGGGGCCCGGCCTGATCGGGCAGCTTGACCAAGAGGGGGGTACGCGACGGAGCGCGGCGCACCTTCGGCCGGCTGAGCACCGCCGCCCCACCCGCGTCCTCGGCGACCGGTGCGAAGCCCGCCTCGCGCAGCGCACCCAGCAGGCGGCTCACCTGATAGGGGCTGACCAGCACGGTCGGCGCGAGCCGGCGCAACCCCAGCCCGGACAGCCGCTTGTCGGCCAGCACCTCGGCGACAAGCGCCTCGTCGTCGCTGCGCAGATAGCCGCCGGCCGACCCGGCGCGCAGCCCGCCGTGCTTGCGGGCCGCGTCGTCGATCAGATAGGTGAGCGACTGCGGGATCGGCGTACGCGACCGCTGCCGGAAGAGCGCATGCAGGTCGGCGGCGGTGTAGCCGACGTCCAGCGCCGAGCGCACGCTGGCCGCGGTCACCCGGCGCACGCTGGCCGACTCCTTCTCGGTCAGCACGTCCAGCTCACCGGCCAGCTCGGGCTCCGGCGGGCCGGGCACCACGACAGACAGGTCGGCCTGCACGAGCACGTGGTCGACCGGCGCGGGCAGCAGGGCGTCCAAGGCGCGGACCGCGTCGGTGGCCGGCCCGGCATCCGCGGTGCCGAGCGGGTCGTCGTCGGCGGGTTCGAGCAGCAGCCGGGCGTACGAGGTCAACGCGCCGCGCCCGGTCAGCCCGAGCAGGGCCGCGCCGTCCAGGGCGTCGCGGTGCACCGCCTCACGCCCGCGGGCCCGGCGCGGCGCGTGCCAGGAGAGCAGGCCGAGGACCTCGTCGGCG